>DEAY01000227.1 GCA_002348345.1 Verrucomicrobia bacterium UBA2970 | reverse complement strand
CCGCCTTCACTCCGCATCCCGACAAAACTTGAAGAGCATGGCAGCGCCGCTGCGACGACCACTGATTTCATTCCGTTGAGCCAAATCTCCACCATCACCCTTCGTCCTGGAACCGCCGACCGAATCCTCGCCGGCCATCCTTGGATCTATCGGGGGGCCATCCAAAACATCACCCAGGAACCGGCCGATGGGGACATGGTGCAGGTCCGAGATCACCGACGGCGTTTTCTGGGCGTGGGACTCTTCAATGCGCAGTCAAAGATCAGTGTCCGACTGCTTTCACGAACCAAGGAGGAAATCGATACTCGGTTCTTTCTCCGGCGGCTCTCGGCAGCCCAGAATCATCGGCAGCGCCTGATGCCGGAGGCGACAGCCTACCGCTTGGCCAATGCCGAAGGCGATGAACTCAGCGGCCTCATCATCGACCGCTACGAGGATACCTGCGCCCTTCAAATCTCTTCCCTCGGGATGGCTCAGCGGAAACCTCAGATCATCGACGCCCTCAAGACGCTCTGCCAGCCCGATCTCATCATCGAGCGCACCGATCTGGCGTCCCGCCGTGTCGAGGGACTCAGCACCGGAACCGCCCTCGAACGGGTCGACGGTCATTCGGATCCGATTGTACCCAAGAGACTTAAGATGAACGGATTGACATTCTCCGTCGACTTCCATCATGGGCACAAAACGGGCTTTTACCTCGATCAGCAAACCAACTATCAGTTGGCATCAGATCTCGCTGCCTCCTGGGGGGCACGACGCATTCTCGACTGCTTCACCTATCAGGGTGGGTTTGCCCTCCATCTTGCAAAGCGCCTGGAGGGTAGCGTTCTCGCGATCGACCAAAGCCAGGATGCCATCGCTCGTGCGGAAGAGAATGCTTCCCTCAATGACCTCGCGGACCGCTGTGAGTTCAAGACTGCCAACGTCTTCGACTGGCTCAAGGAGGCCCAGCGGTCAACCCGTCCCGACTCCGCCGAAAACAAATTCGACGCCATCATCCTTGATCCTCCCTCGTTCACACGGAATCGGAATTCCGTCAGGGACGCCCTTCGTGGTTACAAGGAGATCCACCTACGCGCCTTGCGCCTCCTGAGGGACCGGGGCCTTCTCTTCACCTACTGCTGCTCACACCATGTGGACGCAGATACCTTTGAGGAAGTGGTCGCGACAGCGGCCCTTGACAACCGCCGTTGCCTCCGCCGAATCGCCGCCTATGGCCAGGCGCCGGACCATCCCGTCATTCCCACGATCCCTGAAACACAGTATCTGAAGGGATTCGCCTACGAGCTGCTTCCTCGCTAGCAAGGAAAGGCTCGGAGACTAGGCCGGCTACGGCTGAATCAATTGCCGCTGCCATCCCATCAGTTGCTGGACTTGGTTTTCCCAATCGCGTGCCAGCGCCACCAAGGTGGCTTTGCTCGCGATCAACGTGGGATCCAGGCCCAAGTCTTCGGCCCGGGCATCCCGGATCCTCTTTAGTTGCTCGATTCGATCCTTCTCTGTTTCGCTGATCACGACCCGACGGGACCGCTTTTTCTGTGGCCAAGTATCTGCCGACATCGATTTGACACGACTCGCCACCTCTCGTATGGCACGGCGACGGCGAGCCGAAAACCGAAGCGGCAACCGGCTATCCCAAGGCTTTCCCTCACTGGCGAGGATGGCAATCTGCAACAATGCTTCGTGGCTCAAAACAAAGTAAGGAGGCTTATTGGAACGACACGCTTCTTCTTCCCGCCATTGCCAGAACGCCTTGAGATGCGCCAAGCCAATCGGCGGCAAGCGACTGCTGCCTTTGACCCGCCATACATCTTCCGAAGCCACATCGACACTTTGAACCGCCTCCCGCAACAACCGGCTCCCTATCTGTTCCAACCAATCGAGCCGTCCGAACTCTTCCAACTGCTGGCGAAGCCGATCGCAAATCGAAAGCAAATAGCGGACATCATTGAGCGCATATTCCGTCATCTTCGCCGTCAACGGCCGTTTTCCCCAATCCGATTTCTGCGATCCCTTCTCCAGTTCAATCTGATGGAAGTGTTTGACAAGATGGTTGAGGCCAAACTCCCGAAAACCCAGCAATCTCACGGCCCACATCGTATCAAAAATCCGTTTCGGAACGAAGCCGAAGCGGCGATACAAAAGACGGAGATCATAATCCGCCGCATGAATGACAATCTCGGACGCCCTTAAACTCTCCCACAATGGATCCAAATCGATATCCGCCAGCGGGTCGACCAGAATAAGATGATCGGGAAGCCCAATCTGAATCAAACACAGCCGCTCTGGATAGGAATACAAACTGTCCGCCTCCGTATCGAGAGCGACCACGGGACAATCCGCAATCCTCTCCAGCCACGGGGCCAGCGCTGTATTCGAATCAATCACGGGGAAAATCTAAGTGAAAGTCCCCTATTGTCCAAAGGAAACGTTTCCAATAAGGGCGCAAAAACCCCAAAAACCTTTCCCTGGGAGGGGATTTAAATCACAATCGGCATATGGATCTTGCCACTCGATTCGTCCAATCCGCTACCAAGAATAAGGATAAGGCCGCTGTCCACTGGGGCGAAGAAAGCCTTTCCTACCAACACTTTGCGGATGAAAGCGGAGCCGTCGCTCAGAAAATCCTCAGCGATGAAAACTTCAAGCCAGGCACCCGCGTCGCCCTTTGGCTCAAGAACCAGCCGGAATTCATCTCTGCAGTCTATGGCGTGCTTCGATCCGGCGGGGTCGTCGTTCCCATCAACAATTTTCTCAAGCCGACCGAAGTGGCCTACATCCTTGCTGACGCCGGAGCATCGGCGCTGATTACTGATGACGAACTGGCGGAGAAGCTCCAGGAAATCTCCGAACCTCTCCCCAACCTTTCGGTTCTTCGCACCAGTGAGTTTTCCAGCCTCGTCTCTGTCAGCACCTCATCCGCTCCTCCAAGAGTCCCCGCTCGCTCGCCAGAGGACCTTGCCGTGATTATCTACACATCGGGGACCACGGGCAAACCAAAGGGGGCCATGCTTTCTCACGGGAATCTTCTGCACAATGTGGAAAGTTGCCAACATGAGCTGGAGGCCATTCAACTCGATCGTATGGCGATTCTCCTGCCCATGTTCCACTCCTTCATGCTGACGGTGGGCGTCTTTCTTCCGCTGCTAGTCGGCGGATCGATCGTCCTCATTCGCTCCCTCCACCCTCCAAAAAACATCTTGATGGAGCTGATTAAGCATCAGGCCACGATCCTACCTGCCATTCC
>DEAY01000074.1:499-21251 GCA_002348345.1 Verrucomicrobia bacterium UBA2970 | reverse complement strand
AAAAGGTGTTTTCAACCCCCGACTCGGCCTCGGCGCGACTGCAGACCATAGGAACAACGCCCCCCCCCCCGCCGTTGTCCAGAACACGCTTGATATTCTCTCCCGTGTTCCAAGCAATTCGAGCCAGGGGCACCGTGCCGGCCCCGGCAATGGCGGCGTAACTCAAGGCCGAAGTTTCAACGCCGATGGGCATATGCTCCAGATTGAGGGTTAACCAATCGAATCCCACATGGGCCATCAACTGGGCGGCGGTGGGATCGGGGAGAGACAACCACGTGCCAATGCTCGGCTCGCCCCGCTTCAATTTCGCCTTCACTTCATTGTTTCGCATAAGCCATTCAGGAATTGAGCTGGGCACGAAGTGTGGGAGAGTCCAGCACCTCGCGATTCACCACCCGTTCGGGTGACTTCCCATGCATGAGATCCACGATGGCCTGGGCAGCCGTCCCGGCAATTCGTCGACCCGTTTCGTAAGTACTGGATGCTTGATGAGGCGACAGAATCAGATTCTTGGCCGTTCGAAAGGGATGCTCCGTCGCGAGGGGTTCTTCCACGAACGCGTCCACGGCGGCCCCGCCAATCCACCCCTCGTTCAACGCCCTGGCGAGAGCGGGTTCGTCCACGTGCGCTCCCCGAGCAGTATTCACAAACAAGGCATCGGGCCGCATCTGTTGGAACACCCCCTCGTCCATCATTCCGTGGTTCTCCGGCGTGAGGGCAGCGTGAAGACTCACGAAGTGGCTTTCCCGGAGCAGCGTTTCGAACGAGACAAACTCAACCCCCAACGCCTTGGCAGCCGGATCCTCATACACATCGTAGCAGAGGATCCGCAACCCGAACCCTTTGGCTCTCCGCACAACAGCCTGACCGATCCGCCCGCAACCAATGATCCCCAGCGTCTTCTCAGCGAGATCAAAGCCCCAAGCCACTGACCATTGCCCTTGCATCATGTCCGCGTGAACGCGCGCCGTCTGCCGCGCCAGGGTCAGGAGCAATGCAAAGGCGTAATCCGCCACGGCTTCATCTAGGAGGCCCGGCGTGTAGGCAATCACGATCCCAGCCTCCGTCGCGGCGGGCACGTCAATCGAATCGTAACCAACCCCCCACCGGGAAATGATCTTGAGATGGGCCGCCGCCTCGGAATGAAGGACCGCCCGAGTGTAGGGATCGGGACTGCAGAGCACCGCGTCGATCCCCCCGATCATGCCATTCAAGGTCTCCTCCGGCATGGGCCCGAAGCGATCAGGAATCACCACCTGACAGCCATTGGACTCAAAGACGTTTCGCGCCGGTTCTCCGACGATATCATAAGCCCGAGCCGTGACGAGTACCTTCCATGACATGGCACCGAAGTTTAGAGTCGTCACAAGTTCCTGCAAGGCCCGTTTGGGATTCCCCTCCCAATGCCCTGGGGCCAGGATGCGCTCCGCCCCAGCTCAGCTATCCGCTAATCGATTCCAAATATTGCTCAGCAGTCAGCAGACCGCTCAACTCGTCGGGATCACTGATCTTGATCTCGAATAACCACCCCCCTTTATAGGGTTCGTCATTCACCAACCCCGCGTTCTCGGCGACCGGCTCATTGACCGCGACAATGGTCCCGCTCAGCGGCGCGTAGATATCGCTTGCGGTTTTCACCGACTCCACCACGGCGCAGGCTTCCTCTTGTTCCACTTCGCGGCCCACTTCCGGAAGTTCCACAAAGACCAACTCGGTCAGTTCGGCTTGGGCGTGGTCCGAAATGCCGACGGTCGCCACCGACTCGTCGATTCGAATCCATTCATGCGATTTTGCGTAGCGTAGCTCATTGGGGATATTGGCACTCACGAGGCAGCGTCCTTGTAAAGGGGTTTTCTTACGGAAATAGCACCATAGCGGCGCCCTCGAATCTCGATTTCAAAGGCCCCGCCTGACTTGGGGAAATTCACCGAAACCAGCGCCATCCCAATCCCCGTTTTCAGGGAGGGGCTCACCGATCCGCTGGTCGTCACTCCGAGGGCTTGATCTCCCAACCAGACTTTGTAATCCGGTCGCGGCGGCGGCGACTTGCCGGTCATCCTGAAGGCAATTGAATGGCGTTGAAGGCCTGCCGACTGTTGACGCAACAACGCGTCCCGCCCCACAAACTCGCCCTTCTCAAGCTTCACGAAGCAACCGAGCCCCGCTTCCAGTGGCGAAATCGATTCACTCAATTCGTGCCCGTAAAGGGGATATCCCATCTCCGTCCTCAGCGTGTCCCGGGCGCCCAACCCAACTGGCTGCAAACAGGCCACGTGTCCTTGGGATTGCAGTTGGCCCCACAGCGCCTCCACGTGTCCCCCGTCAATCAGGAGTTCAAATCCATCTTCACCCGTGTAGCCGGTCCGGGACACCCAAATTGGCTCGTCACCAAATCGGAATAGACCAATCTGATTCTTGGCGAGATCCGTCACCGCCGCCACGGCCGATCCCCCCTCGCTCGGCCCCGCGACGACGGCGTTGACAAACTCAATCACCCGAGGCCCCTGCAGCGCCAAGGCGCTCCAGTGAGCGGATCGGTCAAGCACTTCGACCTCCATCAGATCCGATCCGGCCCGCAGCCGGTCGACCCATGAGCCCACCGACGCGATCCGGGTCGCGTTCACCACCCACAGATACCGGGTGGTAGCTAACCGAAACACATAGAGATCGTCGATTGTCCCTCCCTCATCATTGCAGAGAATCGAGTATTGCCCCTCCCCCACTGATAAACGGCTCGCATCGTTGGTCAACACCCGATTCACGAAGCCCCCAGCATCCTCCCCCGATATTTCAAACTCGCCCATATGCGATATGTCGAAAAGGCCACAGGCCTTCCGCACGGCAAGGTGCTCATCGATGATCCCAGAATACTGAACGGGCATCTCCCACCCACCGAACGCCATCATCCGCGCATTCAGCGATTGATGCCCCTCATAGAGAATGGTTCTTGAAAGCATGCCTTGTGAAAACTTCAACCCCGGGGAAAACGAGCTCACCCCCACTTCTCGAGCCGGATCTGATCCCTAGACAAGCCCATCTCGTCAATCACCAACCGCTCCGTGCCCTCCACCAATGCGGTTGGACCGCATGCGTAGAAAACCGCATTGGGGAGATCGGTCACCTGCTCCCGGATCCAGGGGGTGTCGATCCGCCCCCGACGTCCGCTCCAGGGATCCTCCTCAGAAAGGCGGGTGCAGGTCACCCGAAACTTAAAATGTGGGTTCTGGGACTCGAGTTCACGAAACTCCGTATCAAAGATGATATCCCGGGTGGTTCGAACGCTGTAGAGGACGGTGAGTCGCGTTGGCAAGCCCCTCCGCGTCGCTTCACGCGCAAACCCACGAAAGGGAGTGACCCCCGACCCCCCGGCGATACAGATCAAATGTTTCTCCGGTTCGTAGACCGGCAGGAATCGTCCGGTCGGCGGAATGACATAAAGAGAATCCCCTTCCTTGGCCCAATCGACGATTCGAGTCCCCATCTTCCCGTCCCGTTTCACTGTCACCTCAAAATAGCCTTGGTCAAGGGCACACGACGAGAGAGAGTAGGCCCGCTTGTACTTGGGGGAATCCGGCCAGTAGAGCGTGATGAACTGGCCCGTTTTGAAGGAAACGTCGTAGTCCTCGGGCCATTTCAAACGAATGGTCTTCGTATCAGCGAGTTCCATCGTCGCCGATTCGATCAACATTTCCACGATCTTTTTCTTAGCCATCGTTGTCTATCGCTCCCCGGTCATGGACGGTCTCCCGGTCCCCGGACTGACGAGCTTATGAAGGAACCTCTTCGGGTGTAAAGCTCGCTTTCGAAGCCTTCACCCGCAGGGCTTTACCCATCCGGCAATCGCCTCAAGTCGAGACATTCGCGAACCCGCCGCCGCCACCTTTTCATCGCCATTTCTTCAGCGAGATGCTAATGAATCCAACCAGCCCATGAGCACATCCACAGCCGCATCGGTCGACGGTCTCCCCAGGACGTTTCGCGTTTCCCAAGCCTTTCCGGACTCGCCCACCCTCGATGTCTCCGCAACAGTCAGAGAGGAAATCGGCATCCTCGCCAAGCAAATCAAACCGGGCATGAACATCGGGGTCGGAGTCGGGAGTCGCGGCATCACCAACTTGAGGGCCGTCGTTGAGACCACCCTCACCACCTTGCAAGCGGCAGGGGCAAAGCCCTTCATCATTCCGGCAATGGGGAGTCACGGCGGAGCCACCCCGGAGGCCCAAACCGAGCTCTTGGGCGAGTATGGCCTCTCGGAAAACACCCTCAAGGTCCCCTTTCATGCCACGATGGAGGTCGACCCGGTCGCATCCGATTGCCATGGCAACGAGGTCGTCTGGGCGAGACCGGCCCTCGCCGCCGACGGCGTCCTCGTCATCAACCGGATCAAGCCCCACACCGACTTCGCCGGCAACCTGGGAAGCGGTCTGGTCAAAATGGCTGTGGTCGGGTTGGGAAAACGAACCGGAGCATCCCACTTCCACCGATCCGCCTGTCACCTCGGCTACGAAGCCGCCCTCCGGGAGCGATTCCAAGCCATTGCTCAAAACACCCCCTTGCTCGGAGGCCTTGGACTCATTGAGGACCAACGCCATCAGACCGCTCACGTCGAATGGATTCCCACCGACGGATTGGTCGCACGAGAGGAATCGCTCTTCCAGACGTCACGATCGCTCATGCCCCAGATTCCCTTCGACTCCGTCGATCTCCTGATCATCGACCGGATTGGCAAAAACATCAGCGGGGCGGGCATGGACCCCAACGTGATCGCCCGCAGCGTTCATGGCTACCTGACCTCGCCACCGCGGGAGCAGGAACCGCTCACGATTCGCCGGATCTTTGTCCGCGACTTGACACCCGAGACTCATGGCAACGCCATCGGCATCGGCCTGGCCGACGTCACCACCCAGCGACTGGTCGAGTCCATGAATCACGAAGTGACCTTCGTCAACGCCCTCACCGCTCTTTCGACAAACGGTGCCAAAACCCCCATCTACTTCGATACCGACCGTGAAGCGATCCTCCGGGTACTCGACACCTTGGCGCTGCCCCGCCTGAATCAAGCGAAGATCCTCCGAATTCAGGACACCTTGAACCTCGAACAGATGGTCGCCTCGGAAGCCTACCATGAGGAGGCGATGGAACGGCCCGAACTCACGCCCGAGAGCGACCCCGCCCCTCTCGCGTTCACCAGCGGGCAACAGCTCCTTGACGTGGCAGAAGAGTTCGCTCCCTAGCGATGGGGAAACCTTGAGAGCTCCGAGCCCTAGGCAGGAATCATTCCTGAATTCCGGGCAAAATTGAACAAGCCTCCGGCGTCAACCACCGGCCGTACCTCCCCCAGATCCTTGAAGGCAATCACTTGCCCGGTCGCCTTGACACTCAACGTGGCCGCATCGAGATCCAGCGACACCTCATCGCCCGTGGACAGGAGTTCGCAGAGACGCTCCGGGCATTCGCAGGGGTAGAGCTCACCCGTGGCCACACAATTGCGGAAGAAAATTCGAGCAAAGCTCTCGGCAATCACCGCTTTGCACTCGGCTGACCCCATGGCAATGGGCGCGTGCTCCCGTGAACTTCCGCAGCCAAAATTCTTTCCGCCCACAATAATGGGATACTGGCTGTCCATTTCACCTTCCTTGACATAACGGGTGGGATACAACGAATCCGGAAGCCCGATCATGGCATAGCTTCCCAGTTTCTCGTATTCCTCGGCGATGGTCGGGACTAGATTCAAATACTGTGCCGGTATGATTTGGTCGGTGTCGATGTTGTCTTTGACGACGTAGACCGGGCCTTCGATCACTGCACTCATTACAAAAAGTCTGCGAGAGGCCTGATGGCATTGCAATGAGATTGTGCGGGGAGACCTAAATCGTTGTGTCACACCCACTCTCTGGCTAGGCTGCCTTCAGCGATCCCTTCAGCAGGTTTCCCGCTCGCATTGTGGCCAACCACTCAACGACCAAGCGCTCGAGAATCCTCGACATACGACTCGCGGGTTTCTTGGTATTGGTGGGGTGGACGACCGGTGCCATCCATGCCCAATCGATTCGGATCGCCGAACTCTGCGCCTCCAACATCGACATCATCGCCGATGACTCCGGAAAATTTCCCGATTGGATTGAGCTCCACAACCCCACTCAACAGACCCAACATCTCAGAAACTACGCGCTCACCGACGACCCACTCGTTCCCTTGAAATACCGGCTCCCAGCATCCCCCCTCGATTCGGGACAACGAGTGCTATTCTTTGCTTCCGGGAAAACCATCGAACGAAGCCGCGCGCCCTTTCATCTGCCCTTCAAACTGAACAGCGGCGGGGAGTATCTCGCGTTGGTTGATGCCATCAACGGCTCGATCCTCCAAGAATTTGCCCCCGGGTTCCCTCCCCAGCTCCCCAACACGAGCTACGGCCTCACCGACGAATCACAGCCCCCGGATGGGCGCGAGCCTCTGAATTACGCCCTCCTGGAGCGACCCACCCCTGGCACGGCCAATCGGCCCCCGGGAATCGTCAGGCCGCCCCTATCGCCCCCCCTATTCAGCGTCGCTCGAGGGTTCTTCGAGCAACCCTTTGAACTCGAGCTCTCTGAACCGGATCCCGACGGAGCCATTCGATTCACCATCGATGGAAGTTTGCCCACGCCATCCCATGGAACCCTCTACGACGCCCCGATTTTGATCAACGAAACCCAAGTGGTTCGAGCACTCAGATTCACCGACGATCAGGTCAGTCCTCCAGTGTCACATACCTATTTGTTCCTTGAGCAGGTTGCCAATCAAACCCGTCCCGAAGGATTTCCCGTCTCCTGGGGAAAGGTCTCAGCCGATTACGACATGGACCCGCGGATCACCCAGGACCCACGTTACAAGAAACACATTGTCCCGGCCCTGCGCGCCCTCCCCACTCTCTCCCTCTCCACCGACACAGAACATCTCTTCGGTACCGACCGGGGGATCTACCCCCATTCCGACCAACATGGAAGGGATTGGGAACGGCCCGTTTCCATGGAATGGATCGAGCCGCAAGGAAGATCCCATCAGTCCATCGCGGGCATTCGAATCCAAGGCGGCTGGTTCCGTGGTCCGACGGTCACCCGCAAGCACTCGTTTCGCCTCCTGTTCAAGCGTCGCTATGGACCGGCGCGTCTCGATTTTGACCTCTTTCAGGAGTTCGGAGCGACCCACTCATTTGATTCGCTTATCTTGAGGGCCGGGGCAAACGATGGTTACAGCTGGGAAGAAGCCAAAGGTTGCGAACAATTCATCCGTGATGAATTTGGGAGGCGACTCGCACTGGCGATGGGACATCCCAGCCCCAGAGGCCGCTTTGCCCACCTCTATCTCAACGGCCTGTACTGGGGCCTTTACAATGTTTGTGAGCGTCCGAACGAAGACTTTTCCGCTTCCTACCTCGGCGGCGCGCCCGAGCGCTGGGATGCCATTAACACGGGCATGGTCAAGAACGGATCCCTCACCGCATGGACCGCCCTCACTCGAGAGGCTGAGCGCGCGGCGGAAACCCTTGATCGGTATTTCTCAATCTCGGGACGCGACCTGCGGGGAAACCGTATCCCTGATCGGCTTCGCCCCCTCGATCTCGACCATTACGTAGACTACCTCCTGGTCAATATCTGGTTGGGCAACGCCGATTGGCCGGACAAGAATTATTGGCTGGGTTGGAATCGGGACGCCCCCGAAATGGGATTTCGGTTTTATCCCTGGGACCTGGAAGTCACCATGGGCAACCATCGAACCCGGAGTCCTCTCGACCACCTCGTTCTCCAGGACCATGCAATGGCATCGGGCGTCACCCAACCCCACTCCTGGCTCGTCAGTCATCCCGAGTATCGGATCGCATTCGCTGATCGAGTCCATCATCACCTAACACAATCGAAGGTCCTCTCCATTCCCGCCCTGCGGACCCGATACCGCCATTGGGCCAACACCGTCGAACCCGCGATCGTCACGGAAGCCGCCCGCTGGGGCGATGACCAATTTAAGACTCCCCGAAGCCCTGAGGACTGGTATCGAGAGCGGGACTGGATTCTGAATCACTACCTATTGAAACGGGGGGGCATCGTTCTCTCACAACTCCAAAAACGCGGACTCTACCCGCGGATCAATCCTCCCCTCCTCCTTGATTCCAGTGGCGCCAAGCATCCAAGCGACACCAAGATCATGATCGCCTCCACCGAACCGGAAGTCCTGTTCACCTGGGATGGAACCGATCCGAGACTTCCCGGAGGTGAGCCCCACCCCGAAGCCCTCACGCTCTCACCCGACACCACGACCCAACTTCGTTCGAACCCGGTCCTGATCGGCCTTCGCAGCGTCTGGCGCTATGCGGCGGGAGGGATCAGCTCGCCCCCGGACTGGAGCACCATCCCGCCCGCCGATTCCGCGAACTGGAAGGTCGCTCTCGCGCCCCTCGGAAAGGGAACCAAGGCGATCCAATCCACCCTTGCGCTCGACACCTCGTCCACAAAACCGTCCCAGCCTTATCTCCTGCGAAAATCATTTTCGTTGCCGCTCCCATTGCCTATCAAGACCCTCGCGTTCTCCCTCGATTGTAGCGATGCGGTCATCCTCCAGCTTAATGGAGCCCTCGTCTATCGTTCCCCTGAATTGCCCCACGGTCCGACGCTCGGCCCCTTCTCCGGAGCCGTCAGGGAAATCACAGACCCGATCCACTTTCGCGTGCCCGCCGACGGCATCCTGCAAGCGGGGCGCAACGAGCTCAACGCACTGGTCTTTCAGCGGAACTCATCCGACTCCGTCACCCGATTTGACCTCTCCGTCAAGGGGGGTTCTTTCATCCGACAGCCTCTCCCTTTACACGGCCCAGCTGAACCCACCCCAGCCCGCCACCTTGAAAGCCAGAGCACGGCTCGAAACCCGATGGAGCCCGCTCGTCGAACTCGATGTGTTCCCGGGAATTGCCCCCCCAGAGCCTGGCCGTCTGGTCATCGCCGAAATCGGATTTGACCCTGCGCTCGATGCCGACTCACCCGAAGATCGAATGCCACACGACCCTCGGAACTTCGAGTATCTCAAACTTTCAAACCTCACCCAAAGCTCCCTCAATCTCTCCGCCCTTCGGGTGACCGACGGCGTTGAGGCTACCATTCCCCGCAACACGATTCTGGCGGGCAATGAATCGGCCTACCTTGTTCGCGACCAAGCTGCTTTTCGAGCCCGATTCGGAGAGTCGTTCCGCATCATCGGTGAATTCCGGGGGCGATTGGACAACAAGGGTGAACGGCTCACCCTGGAAAGTGCCTCCGGCCAACCCCTCGAGTCATTCACCTATCGGACCTCCTCGCAGTGGCCGGTCCGACAACGCGGCACCGGCAAGCTCCTGGTTCGGGACCTCACCAACCCGGACTCGAGCGGCAACGCCCCAGGAGATTGGAGCCATCACTAGGTTTTGGTCATGGGGACTTCGCGTCGTCCCCTTTCTCTTCGCGAGGGAGAACCGGGAGATCCGCCACAAGGTGGTCGACAAACCCCCGATCCATCAATTCGAGGTAGGCAGCCTTCACGACATCCGGCAGCGGTTGAGCCACCGCGTAGCCCTTTTCCGGGTAACAAAGGATTCGCTGCAAATCCCCGACCAACTCATGAATCATCTCCCGCAGGCTCCTCTCCGGCGTGACTTGATCCGAGAGCGAGAGAGGCGGCGCGGTGAGAAACACTTGAGGCTCAGGCCAGTGAAGCGGCAAACAAGCCTTCACCCGGCGTAGCGTATTGGGTTTGGTCACCAGAGTCACCCGCTCTATCGAGACCTTCTCAGCCCGAAGGCGCTCACGACTAAACGAAAGATTCTCACCAATATGGGTCGCCCGCGGTTCAAGGAGAATCGCCTCACGCGGGACCCCCGCAGCCATGGCCCGTTTCGCAAAGACCTCCGCTTCCGCTGCCTTCCAACGATCACGGGTCCAGTTCCCCGAGGCCCCCGAAAAGAGAAGATGGTCGGCCACGCCTCGATCGAACAATTCCGCGCAGTAGTCTGCGACCCGCAGATCGTAACTCCCCAGACCGACAATCAAGTCACACTCGCGAGGCCCAGAATCGACATGATGGTAATGCCAGAGGACCGAGGCGAGTTCGAAATCGCTCTTTCTCGGCAGCGGGCCTTTGGTCACCCGCCACCCCTTCCCCCTAGTAGGGCCAGTTCCCCCCCACCATCGTCACGGGGGACAGACTCTCCGGATCCACCACGACGTGCTTGATGCGCCGGGAATCCTGGCAATAGACAATGTGCAGATTACCGTCCGCCCCTTTGATCATCGCCGGATCCGAGAACGAACGCCCCGGTTCATTCTCCAGCAGGGCGGCCGCGGCCCATTCTTTCCCATCGCGGGTCGTGGCAAGATTGAGGATCCCTCGCTCACGGTTCGAATGCTGATAGACCAGCACAAACTCACCGTCCTCGGAACGGACGACGTCCAATCCGCTATCCGGGTTGGGCAGGATGCTTCGGCCAAATTTCCCCCAGGTCTCTCCTTCGTCGTCCGACCAACCTTCGACCATATAACCTCGACGGGACCGGCAGAGCGCCTGGATCTTTCCCCGGCCATGATACAGGAGCACCGGCTCACTCGCATTGTGAACGCGTGCATAACTCAGATCTCGGGTTCGGGTCCACTCCCACTTTTTTCGAAACGCCGAAGCCCGCTCAACATGCACCACCCGGCCCGCCCGCTGGGTATCGGCACCACAGAGAAGATCCCCGTCAGCCAATTCGGTCGGCTTCGCCCCCGCCGGTCCGGTGATGCCCCGCGGCAAGACCTTAGCACGCAACCAGGTCACACCATTATCATCCGACGTCGACAAGTAGCCCTTTCGCTGGCCGCGCTCGTTGTCGCTTTGAAAGAACAACAACAGCGATTCATTGGTGGGCTTGAACAAAACCGGCCGTCGACAGGCCACCTGAATCCGAGTCTTGCGATGGGTCTGCGACGCCACCCGCTGCGGACGGCCCCACCCACCACCGGTTTGCCGACTCAAATAGACGCTGGCGTCGGGACCATCTACCCGCGACGCTCCCACCCAGGCAACCAAGAGACCATCGGCCGTCTGAACCAAGGTCGGGGCATAATTGAAAGCCAACTCGGAGGGCTCACTCGGATAATCGACATCCAACAGCCTCACCGCGGGCAAGGCCGCCGACCCTTGCGGACTGGACAGCAGCCAAAGCAATCCCGCGACCCCCCCAATCAATAAGTTCTTTCGGCAACGTCTCATCAGCATCAGAAACCCCCCAAACTTAAGCACCCTCCTCAAGTCGTCTAGCCAAAAATGCCCTCCTGCGCAGCCATTTTGGTCGCCTCCCCTGCCCAACCTACCCTCGAAAAAGAGGCTGTACGCAAGACTCCGAACCCAACCTTTTTCAACGCTCACCGGCAATGAGCCCTGGATCCGGTAACGTATCCCGGGCCTTCCCCGGGACAGAACGCCGGACATCACCCCGGTCAACCCCATACCTCGTCGGGCCATCAAGCAGGTCCCAAGCATGATGCCAATTCAAGTTCTGAGTGGAACGCGCTCGACCCAACTAGGGCGAATCAAGAGTCCCCGCCGGACGGCTTGTCGCCTTCAAGGCCTCACCAAATTCCCGGACCCGTTGATGAAGACTCGCCACCAGATCAGGATGCGCATCGATCACGTTCTTCTTTTCTCCGAGATCTGAGGGAAGATGATGAAGAGTGGGCGGAATCACGAGATCGTCCCGATTCCGCCGCCGTTGTACCCGGCCGAGGTTGAGCTTCCAAGGTCCCCGGCGAATGGCCTGGATATTGGCCCCCTTGTAGTAAATCAATTCGTTCCGGGCAGAGGGCCCCCGTCCCAGCACCAGGTCCGAGAGATCCACCCCGTCCATCAGGGGGTCCTGGTCGAGGGAAACACCGGCCAATGCAGCAAAGGTTGGAAGCAAATCAAAGGCCGCTCCAATGCCATCGCTCACCCGGTCGGATGGAATCCGCCCTGGCCAACGCATCAGGCATGGCACCCTCATGCCTCCCTCGTAGGTACTGAATTTTCCATCCCGCAGCGGCAGCGCACTCCCGCCATGGTGTTTCATGCCCAACCACGGACCGTTGTCCGATGTGTAGACCACCATCGTCTCTTCATCGATGCCAAGCGACCGCACCGTATCGAGGACCTGTCCCACCGACCAATCGATTTCGGCGATCGTCACCGCATAGGCCCGATGAGGATCCGAATCATAAAACTCCTCAGAAACAAAAAGAGGGATATGCGGCATTGTGTGGGGGAAGTAGAGAAAGAACGGTCGCTCGGCATTGGTGCGAATGAATCGCACCGCCTCCTCGGTGTAGCGCCGGGTCAACGTTTCCTGCCGGACCGGCCTCTCCACCTCCACGTCATCCCGCAGCAACGGCACATTCCAGGGCGACCCATCCTTTTCCATCCAGGCCCGGTCCAGATTCCGACTCGCCCCCTTCTTGGGATCCATGTCGTTGGAGTAGGGAATCCCATAGTATCGATCAAACCCATGACGAGTGGGCAGGAATTGGGGATGATGCCCCAGATGCCACTTCCCCACGCAGGCGGTTGCATACTCTTTGCGCTTCAACATCTTGGCGATGGTGACCTCTTCTGGGTTGAGCCCCATCCGATGCCTTGGAAACAAGACCCCGGTGATGCCCACCCGAGGCGGATAACACCCCGTCATCAACGCCGCCCGTGATGCCGAGCAAACCGGTGCAAGAGCGTAGAAGTCGGTGAATCGAGTTCCCTCCCGGGCCATTCGATCCAAATGGGGCGTTTTGATGTGGGCCGATCCGAAACAGCCAAGATCCTGGTAACCCTGGTCATCGACGAAGATCAGGATGAAGTTCGGCGGCCTCTGCTTGCCGCCGGCCTGTGCATGGTGCCCCCCGAACAACAGGAACAACAGGATGGCTAGGAAGCAATGAGACATCGACATCATGACGTGGTTCATTCTCGAACTCTCAAACGGGACGGGTCCGGACGCAATGCCATTGTGTCGCTTCTTGTTTCCCCTTGATGATTCTGCGAAGCTGGACGCAGCGATGAAAGCCCTCGTCCTCACCGAACCCAAGACTGACGCTCGCTTCACCGAGATCGAATCCCCGTCGATCGCGCCGGGGAAGGTGATCGTTCGATTGAAGGCGGCTTCCCTCAATCGCCGCGACTACTGGATCACTCAGGGCCTCTATCCCGGAATCAAGACGCCTTGCACTCTCGGCTCGGACGGCGCAGGGATCATTGAAACCCTTGGAGAAGGGGTCGAGAAGAGGTCTGTCGGGGACGAGGTCGTCCTCTACCCGGGTCGGGACTGGGGCACCAACGAAGCGGCCCAAGCGGATGATTTCGCTGTCCTGGGGATGCCCGACAACGGGACCTTCGCTCAATGCGTGATGGTTTCCCAGGATCAGTTGTTTGCCAAACCACAGGATCTGGACTGGAGCGAAACGGCCGCGCTCCCCGTTGCCGGGCTGACGGCCTTCCGCTCAACCATGGTCCAGGGCCGGATCCAACCCGGCCAACGGATTCTGATCACGGGAATTGGAGGTGGCGTCGCCGTCTTCGCACTTCAAATCGCGGTGGCACAGAGGGCCCAGGTCATCGTCACCTCGTCCCGCGAGGAAAAAATTCAGGCCGCCAAAACCCTTGGAGCCGAGGCGGGCTACCTCTACACCGATCCCACCTGGAACCGCACCGCGCTCAAGGAACACGGGCCCTTCGATCTCATCATCGACGGAGCCGGTGGCCCCGGTTACGGCGACCTCATTGCTCTGCTAAAACCCGGCGGTCGACTGGTCAACTACGGTTCCACCGCAGGCCGGCCCGAATCTCTTGACCTCTTCAAAGTATTCTGGCGGCAGTTGAGTCTGATCGGTTCGACTCTCGGATCGCCGCGGGATTTTCAGGCCTTCCTTCTCTTTGTTGAGCAACACGGAATCCGTCCCGTTGTGGACCAATGCATCCCCTTGAGCGAGGGGGGGCAAGCCATCGCGGCCATGCAGCAGGCCAGCCAGTTCGGCAAAATCACGCTTCACATGGAAGAATCCATCTTCGCTCCGCCGCAAACCTGACACCTGCTCCCCCCCAGAACGAAACCAGCGGCAAAGGGCACCGGGGAATCCCACGATCCCAAGGCCTCACAGTCGAAATCTTTAGGCGGAGTGGCATCTCCGCCATCACAAATTCCTTTGCCTGTAAAAGACTCGTCGGTTAGGCAACGGGAGCGTCATCGAAGCGGCTTCAGACTTCACCCTCAGGACAGGTATCCACGTTCCTCTCCAAGTGTCCCCTCACACCATCCTACATCGTTGGCCTTGCCGGCCTGGCCTTTGAAGTGCCTCCGAACACCCTGTTTTCAAACCCGATGTAATTCGGGCCCGTGCCGTATTCTGAATCCGTAACGACCGGATCCGCCGAGACATTACCATTGCTCCCGTGGAACGGTTCGACCTCCATTCGACCAAACTCGAAATTAACGGCCTGAGCACCCAGGCACTACCAATGGTCTCCACGAACAACACGATCGAGATGCAACCGCTAAAGTGAATAACCTTTTCTGGGATTGATGAACTGATCAGTGATGGCTTTATATGAATTGAAAGCGGATGGAGCAGTTTGCCGTTCAACTTCACCGAGCCACGACTGGAAAACTCGTCAGTTGGATTTTTCAGTAGGACTTCACCTTGGGATTTCATTACTTCTAAAACCAGATCTTCAATGATCAACAGGGCTCGCCGTTGATCAAGTCGCCGGCTTCATGCAAGATTGCCATGGCATAAAGCTTGGCTATTTCAATCGTGTCCCAGGGTGTTGTTTTCTTGGGAAAACTGCGCTTTTAAAGACTTTTTGAACCCTTCATCCTGTCGTCTCAACGATGCTGCTGACCTGCCCATCACAGAGAGAAGCGGTGGTTCAAGACGTTTGCTGTTCCCATTCACATGGGTTTGCCACCGCCGTCCAGGGCAAGCCTGCCTCATACCAACCATTGAGAGGATTGGGCTCGTCCAAATCCTCTGGCTTGCTCTCGACCAGATTCTTGGGCGCGGTCATCCGTGTCCGACTCAAGGAGCGCAAACCCTCGGTGTTCTTCCAACCCTCCCAGAGCGGCCTCGGTCAACTTCGGCCAGCCCCAAGCCTCTAGTCGAGCGATTTGATTCTCAGGTTTCGGTAGGCCACGTCGTCGCCATGATCCTGCAACAGAATCCGCCCGCGATGCCGCTTCCCAAATCCTTCGACATTTCGAAACTTGCTCCCGGCCACCGCCTCGAGCACTTCGGGACTTCCCAGGGTGTAATTCAAGACCATGATCCCGTTCAACCAGTGTTCAGCCTGCTGCCCCTCGACCAGAATCCGAGACGAATTAAAATCGCCGACGGGCTTCAGCACCCGGTTCTTCGCGGGAAAGCAGTCGTAAAACCCGGCTGTCTGCCATTTGGGCCCGCGGAGGGCGTCCGGGTGTTTCTCGTCATCAATGATCTGGTACTCGTGCCCGATGGTCCGGCGACGCTCTTCTTCCAGAATAAAGTATTTCACACCACTGTTCGCCCCGGGTGCGACCCTCCATTCAAATCGGAAATCAAATGTCTCATACTTGTCCTTGGTCACAATATCCCCACCTCCGCCTCGTTGGAGGTGTTTGATGGTTCCCTCATCAACCACCCACCCCTTCTCGGGAAAGCTCTCCTTCAAAAACCCTCGCCAACGATTCGTATTCTCACCATTGAACAAATTGTGCCAACCCGCTTCTCGTTGCGCCCTGGACACCCGATTGGCCCGACGGGCGGGTGCCGGAACTACGCGGGGCGGGAGCTTGCGAATCTTGATGTTTCGAAACCACACTTCATCATGATGGTGCTGAAAACAAATGTGTCCGGACGCCTCCTGGGCAAACCGCGGCTTGTCGGCAAACTTGCTCTTGGCAATCAACGCCTTGAGGCCATCGCTCCCCAGTTCCAATGCCACCACCTTTCTTCCGTTGAGCCAATGCTCCACGAGATCGCCATGAACCCGGATGCGGGAGGTGTTGTATTCACCCACTGATTTCACGGTTTTCCCCTCGGCGCTCACCAAGGCGTAAAACGAACCGGCCGACGTCGTCGGATTCTTGCCGTCGCGATGCTTGGCGTCATCCAACACCTGATATTCGGGACCCGTGTGCCAGGACCGATCAAACGCCTCACTCACCCGGTACATCACCCCGCTGTTGGCGCCCGGAGTCACCCGCCACTCAAAAACAAGCTCGAAGTCCGCATAGGTTTTCTTGGTGACAATATCGACCTCATCGCCTCCCTTGATCGTGCGCAACTGGCCATCCTCGATCTTCCAACCCTGACTTGGGAACGCATCTCGCTTAAAGGCCCGGAAATGGTCGGTGTTGCTCCCGTCGAACAGCACCTCCCACTCTCCCGTTTTATGATGATCCGCCCGGAGCATTTCTCCATTCCCCAAAAAAAGACTGCCGGCCGCGACCCAATATCCAAAAGATGTCCTGAGAAAATACTTCATAAGATTTCGCTTCCCACCATTACTCCAAAGCCGATCGGGTTGGTCAAGCGCGAGACGCTTCGACATTCGTGCCATCCCGGTGGATTTCCCTTGTCACACCGCCTCGGGAAGGGCTCGAATGACAAGAGTCGTAGCACACCGAGTCATGCCTAAATGCCACTGTCACCATTGCCAGCAGCCGATCGAGTACCCAGACGAACTCGCGGGTAAGGAGACCGCCTGCCCTCATTGCGGTGCCACCACATTGCTCGAGGGCGAGTCGGTGCCCCGGATTCGCATCCCCAAGCCCCAACCCCGCGGCCCGGTCGAACGCGAGTCCTCCGGCGATTCGGAAGTGGCCCGGACCGCCCAGAAGGTGCGAGAGAATATCGAACAGGTGATCGTCGGAAAGTCGAATGAAATCACCTTGACGCTCACGGCTTACCTCGCCCAGGGCCACATCCTCCTCGAGGACGTTCCCGGGGTTGCCAAGACGATGCTGGCCCGCTCCCTGGCTCAAAGCATCGGCGGTTCCTTCAAGCGGATTCAATGCACCCCCGACCTTCTCCCCAATGACATCACCGGGACCTCCATCTTCAACCCCAAAACAACGGAGTTCGAGTTTCGACACGGTCCGCTCTTCGCTCAAATCGTGCTGGCCGACGAAATCAATCGGGCCACCCCTCGTGCTCAGTCGGCCCTGCTCGAGGCCATGGCGGAACACAAGGTCACCGCCGACGGCGTGAATCACGAGTTAACGGCTCCCTTTTTGCTGATCGCCACCCAAAACCCGATTGACCACGAAGGCACCTTTCCCCTTCCCGAAGCTCAGCTGGATCGATTTCTCATTCGACTCAGCCTCGGTTATCCCGACACCGATCAAGAAGTCTTATTACTGAATCGACTCCGCTCCCGTCATCCCATCGAGAATCTCAACCCCGTCGTTGAAGCGGCTGAGATTCAACAGGCCCAGGCGGCCATCTGCGAGGTGCGGGTCGACGACAAAATCGCTCAATATGTCGTCCATCTCATCCAAGCCTCTCGCCAACACCATGATCTGAGCCTTGGAGGCAGCCCCCGTGCCTCACTGGCCTTGGTCCGGTGCGCTCAAGCCTACGCGGCGATTCACGGCTACGACTACGTCATGCCCGACGACATCAAGCGACTCGCTCCCTACGTCCTCGGCCACCGTCTCATTCTCAGACCCGAGAGCCGCCTCCGCAAAAAAAAGGTTAAAGAGGTGCTTGAGGAACTGTTCCGGTCTATTTCAGTCCCCACCCTCGACTCGGGAACCTCTCGTTGAGATCGGCGCATGCGTTGGATAGTCGCCACAGCGATCCTTCTCATCCTGGGGGTGTTCCTCCGGATGGGCTACCTGGTCTTCGCGCTCTACGTAATCCTTGGCATCCTCTCGATGAGCAACGCCCTGGCCAGGCACTCGGCCAACGCCATCGAGGCTTCCCGCAATTCTCTCCGAAGAAAAATCGAGATCGGCGACGAACAAACGGTGACCCTCGAACTTCGGAATCCGACCCGTCTCGGTATCCCCTGGGTTATCTTTGAGGAAACCTTCCCCCGGGCATCAATGGAGAGCGTGCCCCCCAGGCTGTCGCTCAAGGGACATCGCAAGGGGCTTGGCATCACCCCTCTGCCCGCGCATGCCACGCACCATATGGCATACACCGTCACCTTCAAACAGCGTGGCTACTACCAACTGGGGCCCCTTCTCATTGAAACCGGGGACCTCTTCGGACTCAAACGGTCATTCAGAATCTTGACCTCCCCCCAATTCGTCCTCGTGCTGCCAAGAATCCTTCCTCTTCAACGCTACGACATCGCTTCCAATCGACCCCTAGGAGAAACTCGGATCACTCATCGACTCTTTGAAGATCCGAATCGGGTTGCCGCGATCCGACCCTATCAACCCGGCGATCCGCTCAATCAAATCCACTGGCGAGCCACCGCCCGCATGGGGGAACTCCACTCACGAGTATACGAGAACTCCTGCGTTGCCGGTGCCACGCTGCTCCTGGACTTTCATCAGGAGGCCTATCAAGGCAGCGGCCAGGAGGTCTCCACCGAACTGGCGGTGACCGCAGCCGCCTCGATCGCCCACGCGCTCTTCGAAGAAGGCCATCAGGTGGGACTGGTTTCCAATGGCCGCGACGCGGCGGAACGAATCACCCACGAGGGCTGGACAGGCCAATTCACCCAGCGCACAGACGCCCAGCGCCGTGCAACCACCACCCGGTCAAACGATCGGCTTCGCCCGGTCACCGTGCCCACCCGAAAAGGAGCCGATCAATTGACACGGATTCTGGAAAACCTGGCCCGTCTCGAGCTCAACGATGGGCTGTCGTTTTCGCAACTTATCAAGGAAGGCTCCCATTTGCTTCCTCGGGATGCCACCGTCATTCCCATCCTTCGAAACCCGACCGCTGAAGCGGCTCTCGCACTGGGCATGCTTCGTCGGCGAGGTTTCGAAGTCACCGCACTCCTCGTTCAATTCGACGAGGGCCTGCAGCCGGACTGGGCCGCCCCCCCCGCCTGGGCCGAACCGCTCGTCTCAGAGGGCATCCGTTTCCTCATGATTGCCAGCGAAAGCGATTTGAGCGACTTATCGACGCACCGGTTCCAGGGCTAACTCACGATCGTGCGACCCCGGGAGGCTTGGTGAGGACACACCGCTCTAAGCTTGTGCCCTCGATTCTTCACCTGATACTCTTCCTCCGAAACATCGGAACTCGACGATCTCGTATTGCGATCCATACCCCATGAAAATCTGTCGTTTTCAGTCCACCACCGCCGAACCCAAGATCGGTCTTGTCACGGATGAATCCGAAGTGATCGACCTCAGTGGCGCGAATATCGATTCCCTGGCGACCCTGCTTGGCGGGCCGACTCCAGCGGATGAGATCGCCTCCCTCGATACGGCCTCACTGAAGCGGCATCCGCTCTCCGAGATCACCCTCCTCGCACCGGTGGATCGGCAGGAAATATGGGCTGCAGGCGTAACCTACTTTCGAAGCAAGACCGCCCGCATGGAAGAATCGGACTTCAGCGCCACGGCTTACGACAAAGTCTACGACGCGCCCCGGCCCGAAATCTTCTTCAAATCGCTCCCCGAGAAAACGATCGCCACGGGAGCCGCCGTCGGCATCCGAAAGGACGCCACGTGGAACGTCCCGGAACCGGAACTGGCCTTGGTGATGAACGCCCAGGGCGAGGTCGTCGGCTACACGATCGGCAACGACATGAGTTCTCGAGACATCGAGGGAGAGAATCTTCTCTACCTTCCCCAAGCCAAGATGTATGACCGCTCTTGTTCCCTGGGCCCGTGGATTGTCGTTGGCCCGACGGAGGAAGCGGTTCGGCAATGGGAGATTTCGATCGCCATTCATCGCCAGGACGAGCCCGTTTTTTCTGGATCCACCTCCATTGACCAAATCAAGCGTCGCTTCGGCGAGCTCGCCGAATACCTCAACCGCAGCCAAACCTTTCCCCACGGCTCCGTTCTCCTGACCGGAACGGGAATCGTTCCCGACGACAGCTTCACTTTGGCCTCGGGTGATCTGATTGAAATCACCGTGTCCGGAATCGGGACGCTCAGCAATCCGGTCACGATCGTGTAACACAGACTTCTGACCCCTCCCATTTGCAACCCCGTCATCTTTCGAAGCCAATTCCCACTTCCCCTTTGACAGAAGGTTTTGGGGTTTGGCAAGGTTCGGCCTGATTTTTCACCGAGTCGACCTGTCAGTCGACCTCGGCCAGTAGAAACCAGACGAATCGACCGAACCAAATCCATGTCATTACTTGAAGGAAACCTACTGGTTGCCCAATCCGGGGGACCAACGGCCGTGATCAACGCCAGTGTCGCCGGTGTGATTCAGGAAGCGGGAAAACATACCCAGATCGGTGAGATTTATGCGGGCCGAAACGGGATTCTCGGAATCCTCAACGAGGAACTTTTCGATCTCAATGAAGAAATGGCAAAGTCGATCGAGGCGCTCAAACACACACCCGCTGCCGCCCTCGGCACCTGCCGCTACAAGATCAATTTCGCCAAGAATCCGGAGCAAGCCGCAAAGGACATGGACCGCTTGTTCGACGTTTTCCAGGCCCACGATATCCGTTTCTTTTTCTATGCAGGAGGAAATGACTCACAAGATACCTCTCACAAGATTCACGAGGAGGCCCTCAGGCGGGGTTATGAAATGCGGGTCATCGGCGTGCCCAAGACCATTGACAACGA
>DEAY01000074.1:0-183 GCA_002348345.1 Verrucomicrobia bacterium UBA2970 | reverse complement strand
GCCCAAGACCATTGACAACGATCTGCCACACACCGATCACTGCCCAGGCTATGGGTCCGTCATCAAATACAATGCGACCACCGTCATGGAGGTCGGAGCCGATGTCGGGAGCATGGCAACGGACGACGGGGCTTGCTGCATCATCGAGGGGATGGGGCGTTCTGCTGGCTGGATAGCAGCGGG
>DEAY01000402.1 GCA_002348345.1 Verrucomicrobia bacterium UBA2970 | reverse complement strand
GATGGACTTCGAAGGACATGAGAGGGCCCGCACCATCGCCCGTTTCGACAACGGTCTGGCGGCCATCACTCAGGTCTCCCAGGGGATGGGATCGCTCTTTGTCTGCGCCTTCGGCTGGCAACCCCAGCAAAGCCAATTCGCCCTCTCCACAAAATTTGTCCCCCTCCTCTACGCCTTCCTCGACTTCGGTGCCGGGGTCCACGAGGTCAACGCTCATTACCACGTCGGACAGGAAGTCGACCTATCCTCACTCACCGCAGAGGGCGGCCTCACGATTGAAACCCCCGGCGGAGAAGCCATTGCCATGGGAGAGCGCCAACGCTTCACGGAAACGTCGCAGCCGGGCATCTATCGGATCAAGACGGATCCCGTCATCCGATTTGCCGTCAATCTCCATCCTTCGGAAAGCAACACGGCTCCCATCCTTGAAGAAACCCTCATGGGGTTGGGGGTTCCCACCGCTCAAACCACCGGCACGGAAGCCCCCAATCCGATCGTCGAGGAAGCCCAGCGCAAACTCAAGGCAGCCGAATTGGAAAGCAATCAAAAAGTCTGGAAGTGGATCGTTCTCGCCGCCCTGGTCATTGCCACCCTTGAGACCCTTTCGGCGGCCCTCATCAGCCGTCGTCAGGGCGGGGCGGCGACCCTCGCGGGAACTAGATAAAACGTCCTTGGCGCTCTTGCTCGCTCACCACCTGTCCCAGGCTCTGGACTTCACTTCGACGCCGCTCCATGATGTGCTTGTCGACCTTGGGATCATAAGGCACGGGATACTTCCCGTCGTAGCACGCCGTGCAGAATGAGTTCTTCGGGAGACCCGTCGCCTGAATCATTCCCTCCTGAGAAAGGTAGGACAGCGAGTCCGCATTCAAGTATTCGCAGATCTCTTGATTGGTCGAATTCGCCGCCATGAGTTTCGAGCGGTCGGGAAAATCGATTCCGTAAACACAGGGAAACGTGTGAGGAGGACAACTGACCAACACATGAACCTCCTTCGCACCCGCCTCCTTGAGACTGTTCACCCGCGCCTTGCTGGTGGTGCCCCGCACGATCGAATCATCCACCGTGATCACTCGTTTCCCACGGACCAGATCATGGACCAGGTTCAACTTCACCTTCACGTTGAAGTCTCGAATCAGCTGGCTGGGTTGGAGGAAGCTCCGTCCGACATAGTGATTGCGCACGAAGGCCATCTGGTAGGGGATTCCCGATTCGAGGGCGTAGCCCAGCGCGGCATAGTTCCCGCTATCGGGCACCGGCACAACCATATCCGCCTCAATCGGATGTTCCCTCGCCAGTTGGCGCCCCATCTCAACGCGAGAGGCATAGACATTCCGCCCCGCAAGATTGCTGTCGGGTCGGGCGAAATAGACAAATTCAAAGACACAGAGCGCCCGGCGGCGGTGCAATGGAAAGGCATCGATACTCCGGAACCCGTTTTGATCAATGATCACGATCTCACCCGGCTTCACGTCACGAACAAATTCGGCCTCGATCAGGTCAAAGGCGCAAGTCTCACTCGAGAGCACGTAGGCCCCGTCCACCCGACCGATTGAAAGGGGGCGGAACCCATGAGGATCGCGCACGCCGATCAGCTCATTCGGGGTCATGATCACCAAAGAAAAAGCGCCCTCGATTCGTCGAATCGATTCCACCAGGGTATTTCGATGCCCCGGCGGCGACGGCTGAGCGAGGAGATGAAGGATGATCTCGCTATCCACGGTCGTTTGAAAGATGTTGCCCTGGGCCTCAAGCTCGTCTCGCAACGTCGCGGCGTTGGTCAGATTGCCGTTGTGGGCAATGGCGATCTTGCCTCGGTTACAGTCGACGATGATGGGTTGGGCATTGCCCGCCAGCGACGAACCTGTCGTCGAGTAGCGCGTGTGGCCGACCGCCATCTCTCCCTTGAGCCGGTCCAAATGCTCGGCTCCGAATACCTGCGGCACCAACCCCATCGCCCGCCGGTCGTAGAACGCCCCGTCATGGCAGGTGACGATCCCCGCACTCTCCTGACCGCGGTGTTGCAACGCGTAAAGACCGTAATAGGTGAGTTCCGCCGCCTTGGGATGACCGTAGATGCCAAACACCCCACAGTAGTGTTTTGGATACGCTTGCATGCTTGCTCCACTCATCGACTCTTCCCGATTTCCGGCTTTCGGCACTCCACGATCGATCGCCTACTCGAGTCGGCGTTCGATGGACGTCCACCAAGCCTCATGAAGGGAACGGAGGTCCCACGTGTAGGAAGCCTCTCCATATTCAATGGTCAGCGTCTCGCCGCCAACCGAACCGATTTCTTTCAAGGGAACCCCCAGAATCTCGGCCTGTCCCAGCACCTTTGGCAAAAAGGCCCGCTCCACCGTCACGATGATCCGCCCCTGGGATTCCCCAAAGAGCATCGCCCCCGCATCCACCCCCGCCACCGGATCCAAAGCAACCTGTGCGCCTCTGAACCGAGGCGTCTGCCGGGCGTGATCCTCCGAAAAACAGGCTTCGCTCAGAGCGACTGCCAGCCCCCCCTCGCTGCAATCATGCGCCGACTTCACCACGCCTGAACCGATCCATCCCCGCAACGCATCGGCAATCTGCTTTTCCTCCTCAAGGCAGACCCGCGGGGGACGGCCGGACTTCAGACCTTCGATCACTTGAAGGTAGGCCGAACCTCCCAAACCAAGGAGGGGATCCTTCTGATCCACCGGGTTTCCGAGAAGCAGGATGACATCCCCTTCCTCTTTGAACCACTGGCTGGTGATGGCATCCTCGTCTTCGATTTGCCCCACCAATCCAATCACCGGCGTGGGGTCGATGGCCCCGCCCGGATTCTGATTATAGAGGCTGACGTTGCCCCCGGTGACAGGCGCCTGGAAAAAAGCGCACGCTTCCGCCACCCCTCGAACCGATTCCTTCAACTGCCAAAAGAGCTCGGGATCGTGCGGATTCCCATAGTTGAGGTTGTCGGTCGCGCCGAGGGGAATGGCCCCGGAACAGGCCAGATTCCTGGCGGCCTCGGCCACCGCAAGTTTGCCTCCCTCATAGGGATCCAGATAGACATAAACCGCGTTGCAATCCAAGCTGATCGCCAGATACTTCTCCGGGAAGGATCCGTCGTAAGCCTCCCCCTCAACCAGACCCGGAAGGGAATCCTCCTTCACTCGAAGCACCGCGGCATCGGATCCCGGAAACAAGGCGGTTCCATTGCGCACGGTATAGTCGTATTGGCGATAGACCCAATTCTTCGAGGCGATCGTCGGCCAAGCCAGCAGGCGCGGCAATACCTCGCCTGGATCAGCGGCAAGCGAAAGCGAGTCCAGGGTCAACGATTCGGTTTCATCAAGGTAAGCAGGACGACGGCTCTCCCTCTGGTAGATCGGCGCCTCATCGGCCAATTCCCGAGCCGGAAGATCGACCACGACCCGGCCCTCATGCCGGACGACCATCCGCCCCGAGTCCGTAACAAAACCGACCTCGGCCCAAGGAAGATCCCACTTGTCAAAGATTCGTTTCACCTCGTCCTCCCTCCCTCGATGGACAATGATGAGCATTCGCTCCTGGGATTCGCTCAACATGATTTCATAGGGTGACATCCCGGGACTTCGTTGGGGCACCCGGTTGAGCTCGATTTCGATCCCAGTCCCGCCGCGAGCCGCCGTTTCACAGGTTGAGCAGGTCAGTCCTGCGGCCCCCATGTCCTGGATCCCCGCGACGGCTCCGGTCGCCAAGAGTTCAAGGCAGGCCTCCAACAAGAGCTTCTCCATAAAGGGATCCCCCACCTGGACGGCACCCCGCTGCTGCTCGGCCGATTCCTCGGTCAGGTCCTGTGAGGCGAATGCTGCCCCCGCCAACCCGTCTCGACCGGTCGCGGGGCCGACGTAAAAGACCGGATTCCCCACACCCTTGGCGGCGCCTCGGGCGATCTGCTCATGCCTCAAGACGCCCAGGGCGAAGGCATTCACCAAGGGATTTCCCTCGTAGGAAGGATCAAAGGCTACCTCCCCCGCAACCGTCGGCACTCCAAAACAGTTCCCATAGTGCCCAATCCCCGCGACAACCCCCTTGAACAAGCGGCGCACCTCAGCCGACTCGAGTGATCCAAATCGCAGGGAGTTGGCGGCACAAATCGGTCTCGCCCCCATGGTGAAGATATCCCGCAGGATTCCTCCCACCCCCGTCGTCGCTCCCTGAAAGGGCTCCACCGCACTGGGGTGATTGTGGGATTCAATCTTGAACGCAATCGCGAGCCCATCCCCGATGTCCAGGATCCCCGCGTTCTCCTCGCCCGCCCCGACGAGCACACCCGGGCCTTGCGTCGGAAACTGCTTGAGAAGAGGCCGGGTGTTCTTGTAGGAGCAATGCTCGCTCCACATCACCGAAAACACCCCCAATTCGGTGTAGTTGGGAGACCGGCCGAGGAGCTTCTGGATACGCTGATACTCGTCATCGGTCAGCCCATGACTCTCGACAAGCTCAGGAGTGATTTCTGGCTCAACCATGGAGAAAGAAAAAGCGCAATACGTTGTGAATGCCCGCCATCAACGAATCCCTCAGTGTTGCCCTCGCTCTGAAAGGGTTTGAATCATGCTTTCGAGGACCGAGGCGCCTTCAGCGCTCCCGATCACCGGTTCACAGGCCCGCTCCGGATGGGGCATCAATCCCGCGACATTCCCCTTCTCGTTGCAAACCCCGGCAATATTCTGGACCGAGCCGTTGGGATTGGCATCCTCGCTCGGGGTTCCCTCCTGGTCGCAATACTGCCACAGGATCCGCCTCGACTCCGTTAACCGGGAAAGCGTCTCTTGGTCCGCAAAATAGCAGCCTTCGCCGTGGGCAATCGGCACCCGGATCACCCCCGAATCGGGAGCAACCCTGGTAAAAGGGGTCTCGGGATTGGCAATCTTCAGGAAAACGTGTTCGCATCGAAAGTGGAGCTCACGATTTCGAATGAGTGCCCCGGGGAGGAGTCCCGCCTCACAGAGGATTTGAAACCCGTTGCAGATCCCGAGGACCAAGCCCCCCTCGTTGGCAAAGCGCACGAGGGCCTGCATGATCGGGCTGAAACGGGCAATCGCTCCGGCGCGCAGGTAATCGCCATACGAGAAGCCCCCTGGAACAAGAACGGCGTCCGTGCCACCGATTTCCGATTCCTTGTGCCACAAATATCGAGCCTCATGCCCCAGCACCCGGACAGCATGAAGGCAATCCTGATCGCTGTTCGCCCCGGGAAACTGTAATACCGAGAATCTCATGCTACCATCACCGGAAGGACGGAAACACGGCACCACCAACCAGGCTGATGACCCTATTCAAATTCAACGTGGTAATCTTCGATGACCGGATTGCTCAGGAAACGATGGCAGGCCTCGTCGAGGGTCCGTCGGAATTCAGGCGAGTCCGACGCGACATCCAACTCGAGGTATTTGCCCACTCGAACATCGCCAACCCCATCATATCCAAGATGTTCCAGCGCATTGAGCACGGCCTTCCCTTGAGGATCCAGAACCGCCTTTTTGGGCGTAATCGTAATCTTCGCCTTCATCGAAATGGTAACGAGTGTCGAGCCACGCCACTGTGTTCGAAATTGGACTCGCCAACTAGCATTTTTTTTCAACTTCTTGACCCAATCTCGCGAAAAGCTTGTTGGCCGCCCGCGAACCCACGACTCTGGGTTGAATCCCGCCCAGGAACCCAACCCCTCACCAATCAAGAATCCAAGAATGAGAATTGGCCCGAAACTAGCTTTGAAAAGCCACCTTCCTGAGTGGGAAGGGAACGGGTCTTGGCGCGTGAATGAAACCGTGTGTGTGCCAAGGCCCGTTTTGACTTTCCCGCCCCGTCATGCCTCCGACCTTGCCGAAAGGGGCTTCCGCTTCTAGTCTCTCCCTAAAGGCCGTCATGACGACAAATCAATCCCATCCGTTCCTCGACCCAGCCCGCCCCGCAACCGATTCCCGGGCCCCTTCCTCCACCATGGAGCGGCGCAATTTCTTGAACACCCTCGCCCTGGGGGGCGCGGCCCTTGCCTCCGGTTGCGTTTCCATCCCCCCCACCCCCTCTCCTCGAGTCAAATTGGGGATTTCGACCTACTCCTACTGGCATTTCAGAACGGAGAAGTACCCGATCGAACGGATCATCGATCACGCGGCCGAACTGGGGGTGGAGGGAGTCGATATTCTCCATCGCCAAATGGCAAACGAAACCCCGGAATACGTTCAACGGCTCAAGCGCCACGCCTTTATCAACGGCGTCGATCTCATCGCCCTGTCCATTCACCAGGATTTCGTCGATCCCTCGGCCGAGATTCGCCAAAAGAATATCGAGCACACCATTGGTTGTATCCGACTGGCTCATGAGCTTGGTATCCCCTGCATTCGTCTCAACTCGGGGCGCTGGAATACGATCCGCTCGTTCGACGATCTGATGGCAGCCCGGGGCGAGGAACCCGTCCTCCCGGGGCATTCGGAAGCCGATGGATTCCAGTGGTGCATCGATAGCATTGAACGCTGCCTTCCCGACGCCGAACGCTATGGCGTCGCCCTGGCTCTGGAAAATCACTGGGGACTCACCCGCACCCCGGAGGGACTCTTGAGAATCGTCAACGCGATCGATTCGGATTGGCTTGGCGTCCTGATGGACACGGGCAATTTTCTGGAGGACCCCTACCCCAAGTTGGAAGCCATCGCCCCGCAAACCATCTTTGTCCAAGCCAAGACCTACTACGGCGAGGGCGAATGGTACACCCTGGACCTGGACTACCGAAGAGTCGCCGAGATCCTCCGGCGGGTGAACTACAACGGCTATGTCTCCCTCGAAATGGAAGGAAAAGATCCAGCGGCGACTGCCGTCCCCAGGAGCATCGCCATGCTCAGGGAAGCCTTCCGCCAGGGGTAGGCGGCTGTCGGCGGTTCCCCCTGCGCCTCAGACCTGTGTCGACCCAAACCAACCCGTCCGGTCAGGGCAGGCTCGCCGATTCGATTGACACGCTTCCTCGGATCGGAACCCAGCGAGCGGCTCAGTTGCGCCGACTCAAGATTGACACCGTGGAGGACCTTCTCCTCCACAAACCCCGCCGCTACGAGGACCGGAATCACTTCAGCGCAATCGCCGAGGCACGAGATCAAATCCCCTCCGTGTTCCGGGTCACACTGCAGACCATTCGAAAGGGGAGAGGGCGAAGCCGCCACCGTGGATTCGTCGAGGCGCGGGTCACCGACGGGTCCGGGGAGATGACGCTCCGATGGTGGAACCAACCCTACATGGCCCGTCTCCTCAACATCGGGACGGAGTATCTGGTTTACGGAAGCCCCTCCCTCTCGGGGGAAACCCACCTTGATCACCCCGAGTTGGAACCGATCGACGACCCGGAGAACGAGGAAATCCACCTCCATCGCTGGGTTCCCATTTATCGCCTGACCAAAGGACTGAGTCAGAGATGGTTAAGGCAGCTCATCTGGAATTCCTTGAAAGCGCTCGAAGGCGAACTCACCGATCGCTTCCGCGACATTCATGGGCCAGGAGGTCTGAACCGGGAAGCGGCCATTCGACAACTCCACTTCCCGACGGATCGATCCTGCGCGGAGGCGGCCTCCCGGTTTCTCGCCCGGGATGAGCTGACCCAATTCCAACTCAGCCTTCAGGAAAGAAGGCTCCGATTCATCCAACAGGCCCAAGCGCCCGCCTGTCATAACAGCAACCGACTCGTTTCGCCGTTCCTGAAGGCACTTCCCTTTCACCTGACGAAAAGCCAAGAGGCCGTGCTCCGGGAAATCCGCGAGGCAATGAACCAATCCTTCCCCATGCGCCGACTGCTCCAAGGCGACGTGGGCTGCGGCAAAACGGTCGTCGCCACACTGAGTGCGCTCATGATGCTCGAGAGTCAATCGGATGTGGCTCTTTTGGTCCCGACCGAACTGCTGGCTCAACAACATTTTCAAACCATCGGTTCATGGTTTCAGGGGCTGGAGGTGGGCTTGGAACTCCTCACCGCCAACGAAAACGAGCGACTCAACGAATCACGGCCCCGATTGACCGTCGGCACCCACGCCCTCCTGGAGGCGGGGTATGCTCCCGAGCACCTCGGGTTGGTCATCATTGACGAGCAACATCGCTTCGGAGTCACCCAGCGAAACCGGCTCCTCCGAAAAGGCAGCCACCCCCACCTCCTGACCATGACGGCCACCCCCATTCCACGATCGCTCGGCCTCACCGTCTACGGCGACCTCGATCATTCCATTCTCCGAGAATCCCCCGGTGGCCGCGGACGAATCAGCACCCACGTCCGGTCGGCGCCTCAACGAGAATTGATCTGGAAATTCATTCGGGACAAGCTTGCAGAGGGACGCCAGGCCTACGTCATTTATCCTCGAATCGAGTCCGACGAGGCGGGCACCGTGACCTCCATTGCCGGGGAAGCCGAAGCAGTCGCGCGAGCATTGGGTCCCGCTCGAATCGGGTGTGTCCACGGACGACTCGACCGCGCGGAATCGGCACGGATCATGGAGGCATTTCGAACCCATCACCTTCAGGTGCTGGTGGCCACATCCATGATCGAGGTCGGCGTCGACGTGGCCAACGCCACGGTCATGCTCATCGAGAATGCCGAACGTTTCGGTCTGGCGCAGCTTCATCAAATGCGGGGGCGCATCGGCCGTGGAAGCCACGACGCCCACTGCATCCTGATCCATGGCTCCGATTCGGAATCAGCCAGGGAACGCCTCGAGGTTCTTCAGTCAAGCCTGGATGGTTTCGTGATCGCGGATTACGACCTCGAGTCCCGCGGCCCCGGTGAATTCCTCGGTCGACAACAGAGCGGGCTGCCTCGCTTTCGCTTCGCCGACCTCACCCGGGACCGTCATCTTGTCAGCGAGGTGCGGGATCGGGTTCGAGACCATCTGGGGTTGACCTCCAGCGGCGCCCGCCCTGTGGCCTGAGCGACGCTCGCCAACCCGCCCTCGGCTCATCGACTCGACCTCTCGCAACAGGACGGGAGGAGGGCCCCGTCAAATCCTGAAGCGATGAAACAGCAACGGAATCCCCAACGACACCAGGAGGCCGATCGTGAATCCGTAGGCATAGTCCAGCGCCAAGGCGGCGAAAAAAGGCAACGACACCGCCAACTCTCCCTTGAGAAAGCGGCGGGTGGCGTAGACGTAGGGCCCCAGCAACCCTCCGCCGAGAAGAAGCCGCCAGCCCCGTTGCCGCCATGAAACGGCATCCCGATACTTCTGCCATCGCTCCAGGCAGAGGTAGCCCACCATGAATCCATTGAGCCCAGCCGCACTCATGATCGGGGAATGCAGACTGAGCGGATGGATGGGCCCATCCTGGGGCCGTTTCTCAAGCGCCATGGCGATCCATTCGGGCGGAATTTGGTAGGAGGACAGTCCCCAACGAATGCCCATCACCAACAAACAAGCTCCCCAACAGGCCACAAAAACAGCACCCAATTGTTTCGGAAAAGACAGCTGCTCGAACCAAGGCCGGCAACGCGCCTCCAACGTGGGGCCCAGCCCAATCACCAGTAAGCCGAGCGCCAATCCCACCCCCACTTGTGCCGCCGAATGAACCCCCAGGTACACCCGCGAAACCCCGACTCCCAGAATAATGAGAACCGCGAGGATGAAAACACTCCGAAGCGCAAATTGACGGGCCAGTTCCCCCCAGACGGCGGCCGACACCCAGGCATGACCGGAGGGCATTCCGAAGCCCGAAGCCCGGGTCAATCCCCTGATATCCTCGTGAATCCAATACGGCCGGGGCGCATGGCACACGAGCTTCAGGGCGCTTGTGAAATACATGGTGACGAAGTTCACCACCCATACCCGGGCCATCCGCCGACCGCTCCAACACCAAAAAAGGCCCGCCAGAAACACATTGAACGCCGTCGAAGGCCCCAGATCACTGACCAGTTGCATGGGCCCGGAGAGAAACGGAGCCCGCTCCTGCCATCCAATGACGATTTCGGTTTCCATTAACCGCTTTCCCCAGTTATCCCCGGTTCTTTCCCTCTCAACAATGCTTTTCTCGCAACCCCTCGCGGACCGCGTTGCTCCGTTTCCAGCCGCGTGTGCTCGAAAAGACACCGTGACAAGCTT
>DEAY01000357.1 GCA_002348345.1 Verrucomicrobia bacterium UBA2970 | reverse complement strand
AATCGATGACCAAGGGTGCCATTCAGGGTGGCTTTGATCGACTTCGGGACGACGATGCCCTCATACCGCTCGCCAACGCCGCCATTTGCCGCTCGGAATCGGATTGGTTGGTCGGCATCAACGGCACACGGGCCATGACCGCGTTCAACTCTAAGTCCGGGGGTTTCCAGCTGACCACCGTCGGCCGCGTCCAGACGCCCACCTTGACCATCCTGGTGGAACGGGAAGAAAAGATTAAGAAGTTTGTTGAGAGAACCTATTGGGAAGTCCGGGCAGTCTTTCAAGCCAAGGCGGGAACCTACGAGGGGCGATGGTTTGATGAGGCCTTCGACAAGTCGGTGCGCGAAAAGGACCCGGATCAACGACCGGAGCGCCTCTGGGAACAAGCCAAGGCCGAGGCCATCCTTGACGAATGTCAGGGTAAGACCGGCATTGCCTCCGAGGAAACCAAACCAAGCCGCCAGCAGTCCCCTCTCCTTTACGATCTGACAAGCCTCCAAAGAGAAGCCAATTCACGGTTCAGTCTTCCCGCGGCCCGGACCCTTCAGATCGCACAGGCCCTGTATGAGCGACACAAACTGATCACTTATCCCCGAACCGATGCCAGGGCGCTTCCCGAGGATTACCTGGGGACCGTCTCAGAAACACTACAGGCCTTCGACTCCTCGCAATATGGCACCTTTTCCTCGGAAATCCTCAAGAACGAGTGGGTTCGGCCCAACAAACGCATCTTCAACAACGCCAAGATATCGGACCACTTTGCTATCATCCCCACGTCCCTCGGTCCAAAAAAGAAGCTCAACGAGGACGAGAGTAAACTTTATGACATGATTACCCGGCGCTTCCTCGCCATCTTCTACCCTGCGGCGGAGTTCCTCCTGACCACTCGCACGACCCGGGTTGGGGCCCATCCATTCAAGACCGAGGGCAAGGTTCTGGCCGCTCCGGGCTGGCTCGCCGTTTACGGTAAGCAGAATCAAGATGGCGACAAGCCCAACATCACCCCGATCGAGCCCGGGGAATCCGTCCAGACCCTCGAAATTGAAGCCAAGGAATCGGTCACCAAACCCCCGCCTCGATACACCGAAGCCACTCTCCTCAGCGCCATGGAGGGCGCAGGGAAACTGGTGGACGACGAGGAATTACGCGCGGCAATGAGCGCCAAGGGACTCGGCACGCCGGCAACTCGAGCGGCCATTATTGACGGACTGATCAAGGAAAAATACGTCCTGAGGAACCTGCGCGAGTTACAGCCAACCGCGAAGGCTTTTTCACTGATTACCTTGCTGCGCGGTCTCGACATTCCCGAACTCTGCTCGCCAGAACTGACCGGCAATTGGGAATATCAATTGAACCAGATCGAGCAGGGCAAGATGCACCGGGACGAATTCATGACCAAGATTCGGAGCATGACCGAATCGATGGTCGAAAAAGCCAAGAGCTATGAAAGCGATACCGTTCCCGGAGATTTCGATACGCTGAAGACTCCCTGCCCAAAATGCCAGACCGGGACGGTCAAGGAAACCTACAAGACCTATCAGTGCGATGCCTGCGATTTTTCCCTATGGAAGATCGTTTCAGGTCGGCAATTCGAGGTCCCGGAAATGGAGCGGTTGCTCTCCGAACGGTCGATTGGTCCGCTTCAGGGTTTCCGAAGCAAACAAGGCTGGCCCTTCGCCGCCATGATTCATCTCACCGACGAGTTCAAGGCCGAGTTCGATTTCGGCAAGAAGGATGAGGAGGAAGAAGCAGAGGAGATCGATTTTACCGGGAAGGAAGCCCTCGGGTCCTGCCCCAAATGCAAAGCGCAGGTCTATGACAGTGGCATGAACTACGTCTGCGAAAAGTCAGTGGGCGCCAATAAAACCTGCGACTTCCGTACGGGCAAAATCATTCTCCAGCGGGAAATCGAATCCAGCCAAGTCAAGAAGCTGCTGACCGGGGGAAAAACGGATCTCATCGACCGGTTTGTTTCCAAGAAGACAGGACGGGCCTTTAAGGCGTTTCTGGTCCTTGGAAAGGACGGGAAAGTCGGGTTTGAATTCGAGCCTCGAGCCGCCAAGAAGAAATCCTCCAAGAAGGCCTCGAAGGAGCCGCTCCCGAAAATCGATCTCAGCGGCAAAGAACCGATCGGCAAGTGCCCCCGCTGCGAAGGAGGCGTCTTCGAAACCGAGTCCGACTACATTTGCGAACACACGCAAAAGGATGAAAAACCCTGCAAGTTTAAGTCGGGCAAAATCATTCTCCAGCAACCGGTCGAGCGGACACAAATGGAAAAACTTCTTAACACGGGACGAACCGATCTGCTGGATAAATTCGTCTCCCGACGAGGCTTTCCCTTTACAGCGACGCTAATTCTTGAGGAATCGGGTAAGGTTGGCTTCGAATTCGCGCCCCGGGAGGGCGAGGAGAAGTAAGCGCCTTCCTTTCTTGGAGCATTTTCTCGAAGAGGCGTCTCAGGGAGCCCAGGCTCCCGACATAGTTCCCAGAGAGCATGGGCGGCAATGGCATCCAATCCGACGACTGGACATCCCGTTTTCTGACCCACCTGGCAACGGACCGCAACGCCTCCCCTCACACTCAGCGGAACTACCGCCAGGCGCTCATCGATTTCGCCACGTGGCACCATGAGGAAGAACAACAATCCCCCCAATGGGCCAGGCTCCAGCGAGGCCACTTTCGCGCCTACTTGCGGTTCCTGAGTCGCCAAAAACGAAGTCGATCCGTCATCCAACTTCGATTTTCGGCCCTTCGGACCTTCTTCCGGTTTCTCATCAAACACGGCGTCGTAGAGGAAAGCCCCATCAGACAGATCTCCCTTCCCAAGGCGAAAAAACATCTACCCCGGTTCCTCACCCTTGAACAAATGAACCAGCTATTGGAAGCGCCCCTGCGAGAAATCAAAGAAGCCGCTTCCGACAAAGACATCGATCCCGCCCCTCTGATTCGAGACGCCGCCTTGCTCGAGGCGATCTACTCCTGCGGCCTCCGCATTAGCGAACTCTGTCAACTTCAAGCGGGCGATCTCGAGTGGGAGGAACAACTCGTTCGTGTCCTTGGAAAAGGGAAAAAAGAGCGACAACTTCCGATCGGCGCACCCGCGTTGGAATCGATCCGTTACTACTGGCAAGTCATTGGTCACCCTCTGACTGCATCAGCGCCGGTGTTCTTTGCGAATCACAAAAAATCATCGCCCATTTATCCTCGCTTGGTTCAGCTCCGGCTCAAGCGCTATCTCAGACAATGCGGTCTCGACCCCGCAGTGACCCCGCACAAGCTGCGCCACAGC
>DEAY01000298.1:472-4529 GCA_002348345.1 Verrucomicrobia bacterium UBA2970 | reverse complement strand
CGGGAACGGGAGGCCACTCGTCCGTCAACTCGTCAGAGGGATCGAATTCCCCTTCCTCCCCGGGAATGGGAGGCCACTCATCCGTCAATTCGTCAAAGGGATCGAATTCCCCTTCATCGTCTGGGCGATTTCCCTCACTGCCGGATTCGGTCACCTCGAGTTCCCCAGCCATCCCCCGTTGGATCCAATCCAGGAAATAGGAGACGCGGGTATAGATGCCGTAAGCATTGGGGGCCGCACATCCCAGATGTGACCCAAAGCTCACAATCCCGGCCAACACATACCCATCGTTCGCCTGATTTCGAACCAATAGTGGTCCGCCACTATCGCCGTTGCATGAGTCTTTGCCACCGCCGGGAAATCCGGCCGGTAACATGTCCGCGGTCAGTTCCATGTCATATGCCCCCGTGGCGTTAGCGGTCTCAAGTGAAACTATCGGAAGATCCACCTCCCGGAGCTCCGCCGCAGGGCTTCCGCCCTCGGAGGTCAATCCCCAACCGATGGTCCGACTCATGGTTCCGGGAACCGCCAAGGCCTCGTCCTCAATCACCGGCAGGACAGCCCCCCCCTCCACCGACTCCGTCAATTCAAGAAGCGCGATGTCTGCGTCGATTCCATCCTCCTGGTTGAAGTATCCTGCATGGGTAATGATGCGGGAGACGCGAATCCGCCGAAACGCCGATGAATCTCGCAGATCTCCGGCCCCAATGATGACGTCGACGTTGCCCGGGATCTCATTCTCGACACAATGCGCCGCGGTGATCACCCAAGTGGGGGCGATGACACTCGCCCCGCAAAACTGGGCGTTCGTCAAATCGCTTTCATCCCCGGAGACCAACCCCACCATCCATGGGTAGTCCACCGCGTTGGCGATGCTCCCCCCGACGATTCGCAAACTAACCCCCCCTCCGCTCGGAGCGGTTTGCCCCCCGACTTCGCAGGTCATTCCGATGACGGATATGAGAAGGGACGCGGCCCAGCCGATTCCCCTCCCCTTGTTATTTAAGTATTTCATGATGCTTCTCTTGGTTTCTTCGTTGATTTCTGCGTCAACAACACGGTCAAAATCGGTGAAAGCAGCAAATCCTCCAAAGCGTTTAATGAAGTGAAAATACGTCAACAAAAACACAACTCATTCATTATAAATAAGTTACAAACATAAAAAACCATCAAACCCTGCGATGGAGTCTCTCCCTAGGGTGATTCGGCGAGTCGTTCCTCCGCAGTCCCGATCGCGCCCCGTTCTCCTCAACCGAACCGGGAATCAGAATTTCCTTCTGACTGGCGTTCTCATTCGACAATATCTCACCAATGGAGCGAATCATCGCCATTGTCGGTCGCCCAAACGTGGGGAAATCGGCCCTATTCAACCGGCTTGCCGGACGCCGAATTGCCATTGTGCATGATCAACCGGGAGTCACTCGGGATCGGGTCAGTGCCGTCATCGACTGGGGCGGCAAACCCTTGACCCTGATCGACACCGGAGGCATCGGCCTCTTGACCGGCGAGAAATCTCCCGATCTCATCACCAACGCCGCCATCGACCAGGTCGAAATCGCGATCGAATCAGCGAACGTCATCCTGTTTGTCGTCAACATCAAGGACGGCATTCGTCCCCTCGACCTCGAGGTGGCCCAGCGACTCCGTCAATCGGGAAAACCGGTACTGGTCGCGGCCAACAAGGCCGACGACAGAAAGGATCTCGGCGGCCAAGCCGATTTCGACCAGCTCGGCTTCGAGGAAATCCATCCCGTATCGGCCATTCATGGACGAGGCATTGAAGACTTCACCTCCGCCGTCGATCACGCACTGAAAACAAGTGCCCCTCCCCCTGAACCGGCGGGGGAAGAATCCGCTGCCCCAGGGAGCGATGCCCAGGCGCTCAAGCTTGCCTTCGTGGGCCGTCCCAATGTTGGGAAATCCTCCATGGTTAACGCCTTCGCCCAGAGCCAACGGGTCATTGTCAGCGCCGTGCCGGGCACCACCCGGGATTGCGTCGATGTCCCATTCACCATTGAAACCGACGGCGAACTCGAACACTACCTGCTGATCGACACGGCGGGGATCCGCAAGCGTCGACGAGTCAATGACTCGATCGAGTTCTTCAGTGTCAAACGAAGCGAGGAAGCGATCAAACGTGCCGATATCGTGGTCCACGTGTTTGACGCGGAAGACGGCGTGACCATGCAGGACAAGAAGATTGCCGACATCATCGTCGAAGAACGAAAGGCATGCATCCTGGTGGTCAATAAATGGGACCTCTACGCCGACGCGGTGAAGACGGCCCGTGGTGAGGAACAGAAGCGCTCGGGCTCATTGAAGTCACGTCAGCATATCGATGGCCAAACCTATGACCTCGCCATGTTCGGTGACTGGGTTCAGCGGCAGATGTTCTTTCTCGACTACGCGCCGGTTATCTTTACCTCGGCACTCAACGGATTTCATATGGAACGGCTGCTGGAGGCCATTCGCTATGTGGCCGGTCAACTCCAACAATCGATTCCCACCGCCGTCGTCAACCGAACGCTTCACGATGCGATTCAAAAAAGGCAACCGGCCAGTCAGGCCGGTTCGAGGCTCAAGTTCTACTACGCGACTCAAGTCAAGTCATCGCCCCCCACCTTCCTCCTGTTCGTCAATCGCAAGGAACTCTTTAGCGCCCAATACGAAAAGTACTTGGCTCGGGAAATGAGAAAGGCATTCGGCTACGAGGGGTGCCCGGTGGTCTTGATTCCCAAATCTCGCCCCAAAACCGTTGAGTCGATTCGTCGCCCGCGCAAGCCGTCCTCCGCGCCAAAGCGGACCAAAGCAGCCCTTTCCGAATCCCCCAGAAAGCAGCCGACGACCGGGAAACCAAGATCCCCGCGGCCCCCAAAGCGAGCACCGACAAGACCAGGAAGGAAATCTTCCAAAAACGCTTCGGGTAGCGCCCGACGATCTCGCCGCTCACCCCATTGACGACGACCTGACCTGGAAGGAACGAGAACACGATGGATCCCGATCACTCGGGTTCATCCGCTGTGGTGACGGTTTGGCCACGGCAATGAAAACCATCCAATACGGCCAACCCCACCAGCCAGAAACGTCACCCGGTTCACGGGCGACCAGCTTCCCGTTGAAACCGTTCTCGACTGGACCGAGCAACCCCTTTCGGCGCCGCAGTTCCCGGCTGCTAATTGATCTTAGCTGTAGTAGTCTGCTTTGATAATCTGCAGGATCCCGCCGCGGACAAAAGCGAAAACTCCATCATCGGTTCCTCTCGGAGACCACTCTCTTTTTCAACCTTCTTGAATCCGATCACCCAGCGGAGTTTTGGATCCGACGACTCCTGCTGCAACCAGCACCCCTAAACATCCGCTCTTACCAATCATCCTCCGCCCTCGCTTTGGGAAAGAAGCGAACTATTCTTCGGCAGCTTCCACCACGGGGCCGGCGGCCCCCAGGCCAAGTTCCCGATTAGCCTTCGCCAGCCACTGGGCTTGCTCTGGAAAAAGAAGGGACTCGTTGACATCCATCAACGCCCGCTCGGCATTTTCCAAATCGCGCAAACCAACGTAGAGCTCGAACCAGCCAAATCCCAACGAGGGCGCGAAAATGGCGTTCCGCTTCCTCAATCCGACCATTTTGAAGCAACGCCAAGCCGTGATTAAGAATGAAAACTGATTGAGCCGGATCACTGCTAATCAAATCGAGGGTGAAGCGAATGGCCTCCTGAGGGCGCTCCCTTCGGACCAGAAGCGCTGTCGCGAACCAGTGCGACGTCCCCGGGATTCTTTCGCAGCGTCGCACGCCAAAAATAATCGGCCTCCTCATATTCCTTAGCCTCTGTGGTCTCAACGGCATTCTGATGGAGCCGCCATGCCTGAACCATGTTGGGACCGCTCGTCCGGTATACTCCTGGAATTTCCTTCGGCGACGTATCCAAAAAGGGAACCAGCGCCAGGACGAGAGCCACGAACACGAGAAGCATCCCCACGACCGCCAATCGAAACCAGACACTTGCCAGCAACAGTCGGAGCAGCTTCGAATTCTCCGCCTGCTTCGCCAGTTTCCCCTG
>DEAY01000298.1:0-122 GCA_002348345.1 Verrucomicrobia bacterium UBA2970 | reverse complement strand
GCGACTTCGTCGTCTTTGCCTAGGCATAAGTCAAATCCCATTCAGCCTCTACCGAGAAACCCTCGCCCTTGAGTTTACCCCACCAAACCAGTCCTCCGCCAACAAATCCAACGGAACTTTCC
>DEAY01000118.1:635-8874 GCA_002348345.1 Verrucomicrobia bacterium UBA2970 | reverse complement strand
CATTGAGAACATCTTCTTCAATGGGTATCTCATGACCCCCATGGAGATGAATGCTTTCGTCGATTCATTCCAAAGCGAGCCCGTCCGAATTCACTTTGACACAGGAAATATCTCCATGTTCCAGCATCCTGAACATTGGATTCCGATGATGGGCCAGAGGACACAAAACATCCACTTTAAGGAATTCACCAAAAAGGGAACCGATTTCTCCCTGGAGACCTTCCGTCCTCTGTTGGATGGGACGAGGAACTGGCCTGATGTGATGGAAAACTTTGAACAAGTCGGCTACGAGCCGAATATTTCACCTTTGAGTATTTCCATCCATATCCTCACTCCCCGGAGGCCCTCATCTATCAAACGACTGACTCACTCGACCCGAGTATGGGGATTCCCGGTTAGGGGGCGATCAGGGCAGATCAATTGACCCCGCTGCTTGTGGCGGCCGCTCCGCCGAGACGCCCTCGCTGTTCCCGTTCGAAAAAGGGATGGTACACCGGCAATTCCGGGAGTTTCATCCGCGACACGATCTCCCAATACCGGGCCTCTTCGCCAAGCCCTTGGAGAAATACCGCCGAGCGAATCCCCAGCATGGGCCAGGAACCGCGTTGGCCGAGCCCCTGCTCCAGCGCCTCCAGGGTGGCCTCAACATCGCCGAGAGCCAACCAGGTCTTTGCCATCACAAGGAACGGGAGCGATTCGGACGTTGCAACCTGAAGCAACCCTAACTCCTTGAGCGCCCCAGCCTCGTCTCCCGCCAATGCGGCAACCAGCGCCCGAGTCGCGACGAGTATTGAGTGGGATTCCGATGATTTAATTTGATCAATAAGCGCCTTGGCGTCGCCATGACGTCCCGCGCGAGCCGCCGCTTCGGCCAGGATAAACTGGGTTTCCGCTCGACGGTTGCCCAAGCCATCTCGAGAGAGAGTATCGATGACGGTCTGCCAATCGCCCTTGTGATTTGCCACCCAGGCCTCTCCATGGCTTGGGAAGCCGATAAACGACTCATGACCAGCAGCCCCCTTGAGTTCCTTTTCCGCCTCGACATCACGGCCCTCAACCACGAGGTAATACCACCCCAGCCCTGAACTCACCCCTCGCATCGATTTGGCTTTCGTAAATTTTTGGTAGGCCAACGGCCAGTCCCAGCCCCCCACCAACGCAGCCCACCCTTCGGTTTCGGCAAGATCGGCGGGATGGGACTCCCGTTCTCGGGCGACAGCCAGAAGAGACGCCACTTGAAGGCCGATCTGCTCTGGTGACCGTGGACGACCATCCCAAGTTCCCAGCCAAAGGGCTTGCCGGGCCAATCCAAGATAGGGGGCGCCGAAGTTTGGATCGAGCCGCATCGATTCCCTCCAGCATTCCATCGCAATCGAATCCCCTCGACCGGGATCCAGCTTCAAGGCATGAAAGCCCGCCTGGAATGAGAGATAAGCGGCGGTGGCGACGTTTGTTCGTTGGGTCAGTGCTCCAGGGATCACCTGTTCCTGATCCGGTTGAACGGTCGTGACAATCGTCGCCGCGGTCTCCGCGATCACCTCAAGCAGGTCATCGAGGGGACCGGTCCAGTCCAGCAATTTGTGGCGTGTTTCCTGCCCCGGATCGTCCCCCCATGCCGTCAAGCGCAGCTCATCTCCGAGTGCTTCGAACGAGCCCGAGATCTGGTAACCGGGGGATCCCCCCCCCGTCTCGGCCAATTGAACTCCCTCAAAGTGCCCGGCACGGATCCGCCGCATCAGTTCGGACTGAATAGTGTGGCCCAACCAAGGACTACTGACCTCGGAGGCATTCAGGGGTTCAAACGGATGAATGGTGAGCCATCGGGCGGTGCCCGGCGGGAGTTCGGAGTGGCGCCACCGAAATTGCTGCTCCTGCTCATGAAACGGATGATCGTGCGGCAGCGCCGGAAAGTTCATACGAGCGATCAACTCCCAATAGCGTGGTGACTCGGCAACGCGCCGCATCAGGTCCGGCTTTCTCATATGATAGATTAAGGGGTAGATCTCCTTCGCCTCAAATGCCCTCCAAAGCTGATCAACCGCTTGCTCAGTCGAACCCGATGCTGCCATGACGCGGGCCGGGTAGACCAATGGAACGATTTGCCCTTCCTGAGATAGTGATCCCAATTCCTGGAGCAATGCCTCGACCCGTCGCGACTCGCCTCGAACCGCATGAATCTCGGCCAAGCCCGCCAAGGCCACGGGATGACGCCCGGAAGCAGCGACCGCCTTTTGGACCTCCTGCAGGGCTCGATCAAGCCATTCAGCGGTCGGCTCTGAAATCCCCCGTTGGGTGAGGAGTAGGGCGTAATTCAGCCGCTGTCCCCAGTCTCGATCGCCCTCCATTGGGTTGGCCTCAAACCACTCCTGGCTGGTCTCCTCGTCTCCGGCAAACGAGTGCAACTCCCCGAGGGCAACGCGATACGGGGGCCACTCAGGATTCAATTCGATGGCGCGTTCCATGGACCGAAGGGCCGCGCGATACCGGCCTTCAATCAGCGCGAGGTACCACGCCCTCCAATAATGAAGATCGGCATCAAGAGGCGTCCCTTTCAAAGCCTGATCAAAGAATGCCTTTGTCTGAAGCCAATCGAGATCGGCCATCATCCCGACCCACCGGATTTGAGGCTCCAGATTGGGCGTGGTCGGAATCGTCACCCGCAGGGCTTCCAGTGCGCTTTGTGCCTGGGCGAGGCTCTCCCGCGGCGTCACCATCTCCCCACCAAACCAGGCTGAACGCCATTGGGCATTCGCCCGTTTTCGGTGTGCCGGCCAAAACTCGGGTTCAAGCTCTAAGCACTCCGTCAAAGCGTTGACGGCCTCCTCGAGTGCATCCGGCGAAGAATGAGTCAGATGCATCAACCCCTTCTGATAGGCGATATAGCCGGGGAGATTGATCGAGACCGGTTCCTGCAATCCAGTCGGATTCGAGGGATCCCTCTCAACCTCAAACTGTTGGAAGGCAAAGTCCAAGACCTGGCGTTCGAGCGACCGTGGTTTGTTCCCCACAAAATTGGTCGTGGCCAACCATTCGGGTTGGGAACCAAGCCCCAAGTCGATCTGAACTTCCAATTGGCTGCCGCGCCTCCGCAGGCGCCCTCCGATCACCCCATCAACATTCAATTCCTTACTGATGGCTTGCCGGTCCGCCGCTGAATCTCGAAACGCCTCGACCGTATCTTTCTCGGCCCCCAGCATCCCGTTCGCTCGAAGGTCTGCCCGGAGGGCCGCCTCCAGACCCTGGGCCACCGCCAGGAAGTCGTCATCGTCAGCACGGAACGGCAAAACCGCCAATTGATTAACCGGTGGCATCGTTGCCTCGGATTGAAATGCAGGCCGAACGAATCCCTCATAACCCAGGTAGAGTATGAGAAGACAAACCAGCCCTCCGAGAACTCCCCAGGTGAACCGTGGGGCCCCACCTTGTCCCACCGGGGAACTTGCGACAGAGGGTGAGGGTTCCATCGCCGCCATCCCCCAGCCATCGGCAGCCTCTTCGAGGGTCAGTGCGATGTCTCCCATATTACTGAGACGACGATGAGCATCCCTTTCCAAACAACGTCGCAACAAGGTTCTCACCGATCCAGGGGTCTCAACCGGCAAGCACCCCCAATCGGGTGCGACCTGGTTCAATTCCGAAAGAAGTTCCTCTTTAGTTTCGCTCCGGAACACTCGTTGCGCCACTAACATCTCAAAAAGGCAGCACCCGAAGGCCCAAACATCCGTTCGCTGGTCGATCATCAACCCTTGAGCCTGTTCGGGACTCATGTAAGCGGGCGTTCCCAACACGACATCCCCTTCCGAGGGAGCCGAAGCGACGCTCGTGACGCTGGAATCGGGAGAAGCCATCACCTGCCCCATCGTCGATTCCGGATCATCAACGTTGAGCTTGGCCAGCCCAAAGTCAAGGACTCGAACCACGCGATCATCCCCGAGATTGATATTGCTCGGTTTCAAATCGCGGTGGATCACGCCACGCTCGTGGGCCGCATGCAGCGCCTCTGCGATTTGACGGCCCACGTTGAGGCATTGAGCGACGGGAAGGGGACCCTGCTTGAGACGGACGGCAAGCGATTCCCCTTCGACCGGTTGAAGGATCGCGACCCGAAGGTCCTCGATGGCTTGAACGGCAAAGATCGGGGCAATATTGGGATGATCCAGCGCGGCAAGGGCTTTTGCTTCCCGCTGGAATCGTTCCAGGCGCGCTGTGTCCCGCGCAAAAACATCGGGTAAGATCTTAATCGCGACTTCCCGGTCTAACCGAGTATCCAGCGCACGGTAGACGTCCCCCATCCGACCTGAGCCCAGGGAGGCGATGATTTGGTAGTGCCCCAAGCGTTCACCGATCATCTTCTTGCCCACAGCATAGCGTGGCGCCTAATCCGGGGCAAGCGATCGAGCCAACATCCTGCAAGCGAGGAAACCCGGTCGCCCCCCTCCCTCGACTTTGCTCGAGTCGAGGGTCCTATTCTACCAGGGTGGTCAGCACTTTTCCGGAGGCCACGTCCCAAATTTGCAAGCGACCATCGAGCGATCCAGCAGCGGCGAAACGACCATCCCTCGAAACCGATTCACTAAAGATGAAGTCCTTGCTGCCCTCTAGATCTCGGATCTTCTTGCCGTCAAGCTGATACACGGCAACCGTCGCATCTCCCGAACTGGTAAGAAGGGAATCGCCCTCACCCAAAAAACCGACCCCGGTCACCTCCTTCTTAAATCCTTCGATGTTCTGTTTCCGTTCGCCCTTGGTCACATCCCAGATCTTGGCGACCCCATCGGCTCCGGCACTCGCAAGTGTCCTCCCATTTGGCTTCCAGGAAACGTCCATGACGTAATGGGTGTGACCTTCAAAGGAATGGACAACCGCCTCGGTCGCCAGATCGATGACCCGGGCAAACCGATCGGCACTGGCGGACGCCAGCTCCTTTCCGTTGGGAGAAAAACGAACACCAAAGACCACATCACTGTGAACTTCTGAGAGATCGTGGGTCAATTCCAGCGTCTCCAAATCCCAAACTTTAATCTCTCCGCTTCGAGTGGGATCGCCTCCTCCAGCGGCCAGTTGTCGGCCGTCGGCGCTAAAATCGAGGGCGTTGATGCGGTCGGCAAAACCCGCACTGGCATCGAGGCTTTTCCAGAGTCTCCATCCCTCCTCGAAGAAAACGATCTCTGCCCTCCCGGTGGCTCCCACCACCAACGCGGAATGATCGGTCAAAAACGCGGATCCAATCACGTCTCTCATGTTGAGGTCCCAGCCATCCATTTCATCCCCGGTGGCTGACCACCACGCGCCCACCACTCCCGTGGGCGATACCGCCAACACTTGATCCCCGCTTGGGGAAAAGTGAACCCCCTGAAACGGCGTCAACGCCCCCGTTCTGGCGGCCTTCGCCGCTTGCAATTCACTTTTGCCACGCTCGACTAACTGGACCGCCTCCTCGACCGCATTCACCGCTTGGCCTTTTCGTTCCGTCAAACGCGCGACCGACTTCTTCGCCAGCTTCAGCTCGTTGTCGGCAATCCCAAGCGCTCGTGTGGTGCCTGCTTGATTCTTGCCCTCCGTCTCAACTTTCTTTTCAGCTTCTGCCACGGCGGTTTCGGCATCTTTTTTCTGCCCATCAATTTCCGATCGAATGCGTTCCAAATTGCTTTTCGCCTCTCCGCTCGCAAAGGCCAGAGATGCCACGTCCTTCAAGGCTTCCTCCAGCCTTTCATTGATTTCATTAAGGGCCGACTTCTCACCTGAATCGTTAGCTTGAGGCACTTGGAGTTTGGCCAACCAGTGCCGAACCCGTTGACCGGCTTCATCGGAAGCGGCCCCTGCGTCCGACACTCGCTGCTCTGCGGATTGAATGCGGTTGTCGAGTTCCGTCAGCTGCTGCCGGGCTGCCGCCAAGGCCTCTTTTGCCCCTTTGAGCTTCTGCTCCGCCTCGTTGGATGCCTTCGTTTTCGCCTCCAGATCGGTTTCGGCCTTAAGGACCCGTTCCTCCTCCTTCTTGAGTTCCTCGGCAACGGCTTTTTCATCCTGTTCCGCGAGCTCTTGAGCCCCTTCCAACAAACCAACGGCTCGTTCCTGGCGTTTCAGCGCACGAAGCTCCTGACGCGCGCCTGCAAGAGGATACTGTTGTGAGCCCGTCTTGAGTTCCCAAACCCCACCTTCCCCTTCGCCATCGGCCAATGCGATCCGACCTCCCCTGACATCAAGCGCCATTCGATGGACGGGGCTCTCGCGCTCTATGAGGGTCCGTGACTCGCCGCTCCCGGGATCAACGGAAACCACCCCCCCACGCTCCAACCCGACCAACCATGCCTCATCGGGCCTAGACCGGTAGAGAAGCGAACGCGCACCTTCGAATGAGCCTAGTTTGTTAGCCTTGAAGTGGGTCGCACTCCGTTGCCAAATCGTCAAAGCACCCTCCAATCCAACACACGCCAGACGATCACCGGCGTGGTCCCAGGCAATGTCAATCTTCTGACCGGGACGGGAAAGACCCAGGTCGTTCCAACGTCCCTGATCCCTGAGCAAGACATGCAACGACCCATCAGACAAGAGGGCGGCAATTGATTTCCCCTCTGCGGAAAGAGCCAGTTTCGTCACCGGATGGGGTGCCATCAGCTTCTCAACCAAGACTTCGCCACTAGGCAGATCCCAGACCTTCACGGTTCCTCCCTCGAATCCGGCGGCCAGGATGAGTCCGCTTTGACTCACGCCGATTGTCTTCAATGCCCCCAACCGGGCATCACCGAGCTGAAGCGAATCCATTCGGCCCGCACGCTTCCACAGTTTCACCTCACGGAACCCCCCGGTGGCAATCAAGTGCTCTTCAGGGTGGAAGGCAATCGCATTGACGAGGTCCAAATGAGTAAGCCCCCCCTTCAATCCGGGATCGGCGAGGCGTCCCATCGGGCGACCGGAGGTAATCTCAAATACGGCGGCCTGGCTCCCGCGGCCATAGGCAACAAAACGTCCTGATTCACTCAATGCCATGGCATACACCGGTTGCACACGGTCGGCGACCCGCTGCCACTGGAGATCTTTCCCCTCCGAGACGCGACCCTCAGCGCCCTGCTCAATCCACAACCGCAACAACCCCAGTTCGGTGGGGCTAAGGTTGCCCGCGTTGGACTTGTTCCCGGCGGGAGGCATCACCAAATCCTCGTCGCCATGGACCGCCGCCAGATAAACGAGGCTCTCATCCGGCTTGCCCGCGACCACGGAAGGCCCGGAGTCTCCCCCGCTTCGGATCGCCTCCGGGGTTTCAAGAATCAGCCCCGCCTTGGCCTTTGTTTCGTTGTGGCACGCCAGACAATTTGCCTTGAAAAGCGGCAGAATCTCGCTTTGGAAATCCACAGCGGTATCCCGCGACACCGACTCGACCGGCAGCGCCGCCTGCAGGGAGGCACAGGCCAATTCAAGGATCAGGCCACTGATCACACTCAGCGCCAAAGCATGAACCCCGAACCCAGTTTTCGTTGCTCTGATTCGCATACGTTCCTCTCGTTTCTTAACCACGATCCGTCAACTGGACGGTCAGTGTCTTGGCGGTTTCAACGGCCTTTCCATTCAGCTTCCCGAGCGCTCGCAACTTGATCTGGATCTTCTCCCCTGGCATCTTTTCCACCGACCTCACCGTCAAAGTAAACTCATCATTCCGGAGCATCGAACTGCTCGTCTCGAGTCCTTCCCCGGCACCCACAAACTCAGTGCTCACCTCAATTTGACCATCAAACCCGAATCGTCGCTCGAGCTTGACTGGGATTGACAGCACCTCGCCTCGAACCAGTTCTGACGCATCTGTCTCGAGAACAATCTCAAAGGGTGCAGGATGGACCTTGATCAAAACCGGCGCACTGTAGGTGGAGAGCGTGACGTCCTTGGCATCCTTCTGCCCCTCACGGGTGTATTTGCCCTTGACCTCACCAGAAAGGTAAAACTCATGGATCCCCTCAGGAAGAGCCGTCTTGGTGAGATCAAGAACCAAACTCCCGACCTCGGCATCTTTGGCTACCTTGAGCCCTTCGTGTTTCTCCAGGGCTTTCAATCCTTTGACCTTGAAGGTGTAGGCCTCCGGGAAGCCCTCCAAGCGTTTGATCTTGAAGGGGATTTCAAGTTGACCCGCTACAGATGTCTCCCACAGATCCCGTTCACCACGGTCCGCGACAAGGCGAACAGGAAAGGGTTGCTTACCCGAAACAGAGACTCTTCGATGGGGTGAAATACGAGTCAAAACCGGATCGTT
>DEAY01000118.1:0-297 GCA_002348345.1 Verrucomicrobia bacterium UBA2970 | reverse complement strand
TTGTAGTCTCCGACTTCCCATAGCACCTGTCCGTGTAACAAGGCTGTCGGGAGTTCCTCCCCCTCCAGCGTCATCTCCAAGCCCAGAGCCCCTTCAATGGGGGACGCCTCGTCGGCGGCCTCAATCAGAAGCACGCCGTCGTGCTGATTTCCAGGAATGGTGAGCGGATGCACGGTAAGCCCCTCCATCGGGGTTTCGGTGCCAACAGTGACCGCCTGGTTGAACCCATCCACTCGATCCAGCTTGATTCTCAGCGGCAGAATCTGCCCCGGGCTCATCGCCAGAGCTTCCACCGGT
>DEAY01000160.1:8721-9197 GCA_002348345.1 Verrucomicrobia bacterium UBA2970 | reverse complement strand
GCGACGGAGGAATCGCCCTCCTTGAGCGAGCTCGCGATCCTGAGCGCCCGTCGGGCAACCCGCGGAGACTCTGCCGCGGATCTCCTTCCGAAGGATCGGCGCCTTCGCTATCGGCAACAGTACATCGACGGAATGTGGATGAAAGGGCTTGGCGCGATGATTCTCGTCTACATTTTCGGCATCCTGATCTACTTCGTTGCCTTGGAATGGAAACGGAATGAGAGCCTCAACCTCATCACTCAAGTCCGGAGCACGGCAAACCAGTACACCAACGTTCTGGAGATGGAGGCGCGTCTGGCCATTCTTCAAGAACAGGAGGACCTCCGCTTTTCCGCACTCGACTGTCTCCGGGTCATTGCCGAGGAACTTCCCACCGAGCTGACCCTCAACAGCTTCAAATTCCAACAGGGAGAGGCTCTGACCCTCCATGGCAGCGTTCCCAGCGCCGACTCGCAAAAGGTCTCCGAATATCATCT
>DEAY01000160.1:5684-8272 GCA_002348345.1 Verrucomicrobia bacterium UBA2970 | reverse complement strand
AGTGCACCCTCGCCCGAACCGGATTCCAATGAACGCATTCTTCGATCGCTACAATCTCAGCGCTTTCGAAAGACGCCTGACGGTCATCGTCGGGATGGCCATCTTTTTGGTCATCAATATGATGTTCATCTGGCCCCAATTCTCCGAATGGGGGGAAATCAAGGAAAAGACGGACAAAGCCCATCAACGCCTCCGCACCTACCGGGCGGCGATTGAGAACGGCAAAGCCCTGAAAACGCGTTTAACCGAGCTCGAACAGGCCGGTTCCGATGTGCTTCCGGCCGAACGCGCCAATCAACTGGTCACGATCATCCAAACCACAGCGGCCCAAACCAAACTCCCCGCTCCGAGCGTGGTGAGCGCCCGAATGGCTCTTTCAGACCCCTCCAAGGAGCAATTCTTTGAGCAAGTCGGCTACTCAGTTTCCACGACAACGGACTCGGATCCCTTGATCGCCTTTCTGATTGCGATTGGAAGCAATGATGACGTCATTCGTGTTCGAGACCTCACCCTAGAACCTGAAACCAACAAACGGAATCGTCTTAAATGTAGGATGACCCTGGTGGCCAACTACAAAAAGCAACCATCGGAGAAAACCGGTGTTCAGGTTAGAAGACAATGACAGACGAGTTCTTCGAGTTCGCGAAACAATGTCGACCAACCCGCCTATAGGGATTGCATGAGAAGAAAAACACGAAAGCAAATCGGACTTTGGTTCGCCGTCGCGATGACGGTCCTCGTGATTGGCATCCTCCGGGGAGCAGACAACGGCGAGACCAGTCAGGCCTCCACACCGAAGGCAGCCTCCGACCGGGAAGCGCTCATGCGCAAACTCCTGCGTCAGGCAATCGACCGGCAATCCGGAGGAGACTCGGCGTCCAGCAATGGGGCCCCAAACACGGCCAATCCGGCACCATCAGTGACCTCGAACCCGGGGAGCATCGACAATCAAACCCCATCCGAACCGCCGGCGGAGGCCCCTTCGGAGACACCAACGACAGGATCCACCGAAAGACTCACCCCCGCCCCGACCAGCACCGCTCAACCGGAATCCCGCGCCAATCAGCCAGAGCAAACCACCGGTTCTACGGAGCCGCAAACCGCGATCCCCCCCAAGACGGCCCGCCCTTATCCCTTTGCCAATCGCTCGTCACAGGAGACGGCCGAACCATCTTCCCCAACCACGGAAACGGCATCAACCACGTCAGGCGAAGCCGCCCCCCCACAGAACGCCGCGGTCAACAATGTGATCCCCGGGACCAATGCACCCGTCCCCGGTGAGGGAGCCTTTGGGCAGATCCCCGCTCAACCCTCTCCCACCGGCCTCCAGATTGTCCCGCCGGCGGGTGCCAATCCGATTGAAGATGCGATTCCCCACACCTTTAATTTCCCCAATGCGCCCCTTGAACCCATCTTCGAGATGTTCACTGAACTCACGGGGAAGATGGTTCTCTACTCCCCCGAGGTATCCGGAAACGTGAATTTGATCAGTGGTTCGGTTGAGCTCTCCCGAGCCGACGCCGTCGAAGCCATCACCTCAAGCCTGGCGCTCGCCGGGATCGTACTGGTTCCGCTTGGGGAGAAATTTGTCAAGGCCGTCCCGGCCGACCAGGCCATCCAGCACGCCCCCCACCTGAATGACGTCGACCCGGAAATGCTTCCTGATTCCGGCGAGTTCATTACCCGCACCGTCAAGCTCGAGCAGGTTAAACCCAGTGAAGCGGTGGAGTTCCTGAAACCCTTGACCAAAACCCCGGACGGGCTGATTCCCATCGACTCAAGCCAGACGCTGTTGATGCATGCCGACGCCGTGACCATGAAGCAACTTCTCGACGTTCTCCAATCCGTCGACGTCGTGCCGGAATTTGATTATTCGCTTGAAGTGATTCCCATCCGCTACAGCAAGGTCACCGACCTCTTCAACACCATGAGCAGCCTCATCTCGGGCTCCGTGGGCGGCGGCGGCATGAGTGGAGCTCAAGGGGGAGGATTCGGCGGCATGGGTGGCGGCATGGGTGGCGGCATGGGCGGTTTCGGATCAAGTCGGGGCCGGGGAGGATTTGGCGGCGGCCGAAGTGGCGGCCGAAGTGGTAGCTTCAATAGTTTCGGAGGCGGTTACGGGGGCTATGGCGGCATGGGAGGCTCCGGTTTCGGGAGTAGTTTTGGGGGCATGCGCCCGTTCCAAGCCTCACGCAGCAATGTCTCGTCGAGCAGCAGCAACTTTCAGGATCGACTGCGCCAGGTGATCGACAAGGCGGCGACGGACGAGGAGGTCCAACTGTTGAGCGACGCTCGAATCGTTCCCGATGAGCGCTCGAACTCCCTGTTGATCTTCGCCAACAGACAGGACCTCACCCTGATCACGAATATGGTGAGCAAGGTCGATCATCTCCTGGCACAAGTTCTCATCGAGGCGATCGTTCTTGAAATCGGCCTCGGGGATGATTTGAACCTGGGCGTGAGTCTGGGGCAGAATCCGGAAACCAGCGGCAAGTGGATTTACGGTGGCTCCATGAGCAACCCCACCACATCCAATTCCTCGCCGCTCCCGACCGGAAATCAGTTCCTCAGTGGCGCTGCCAACGCCA
>DEAY01000160.1:0-5336 GCA_002348345.1 Verrucomicrobia bacterium UBA2970 | reverse complement strand
CCAACGCCGTCCCCGGCGGCTTCAGCTATTTCGGAACGTTTGATGACTCGCTCAACATCGCCGTCAGCGCGATCGCCAGCGACTCGTCTGTTCGGGTGGTATCGCGCCCCAGAATCCAGACCTCCCATGCGGTGCCCGGTTACTTTTTCTTGGGAGAGACGGTGCCCTACGTTTCCGGGGGATTTGCCGGTGGGTTCTCCGGCATCAATCAAAGTTTTGTCCAACAACTCCGCATCGGGATCGATATCGAAGTCATTCCCTACATCACCCCAGAAGGCTATATCGTGATGGACATCATGCAGAACGTCGATCAGCGGGGCCAGGATGTCATCATTGATGGAAACCCGATTCCGGTCGTCAATCAACGCCAAGCCCAGGCAACCCTTTCGGTGAAGGATGGCGACACCATCATGCTGGGCGGCTTCATCAAACAGTCGAAGAACAAATCCAAGTCCGGCGTCCCCATTCTCAAGGATATCCCGCTTCTGGGGGCCGCCTTTCGGAGCAAGTCGGACAAGAACGACCGGACCGAACTGATCATCCTTCTTCGGGCCACCGTTCTTGAGACCCCGGAAGAAGCGGCCCTGGTTGCCAATCAAGAGCGTCAGGGAATCGAGAGCATCCGGGAGATGGAGGCTGAATTTGAGGCCGAGAGAAAAGCCCAATCCAACAAGAAACGAGGTCGGGGCAAGCGCCGCGGCGCCCTCAGCAAGGAGTAAGAGGTTCCATCGTCGGCTCGGAGGAGGTCTCCTGAGACTCCCGTCGCCTCAAGTCGCCCGTCCAGACTCATCGGGATTTCAAGAAAGCATTCCAGCACGGTGAACCCCTTTTGTCTTCCCCGCGATTTTTTTCTTTGACTTCGCCTTCCAGAGACGTTGCCATGCTTTGGCTGCTATGGCAGCGACAATCCATACAAGCAATATGAATCGCCTCCTGTCTCTTGCATTCTTGGTCAGTTCACTGAGTCTCCACAGCTCCCTCGCCGCAGCCGAGGGCAACCAGTTCTTCGAACTGCGAACCTACACCGCCAACGAAGGCAAGCTCGACGCGCTGCATGATCGTTTCCGTGATCATACCATGAAGATCTTCGAGCGGCATGGAATGACCAATCTCGGTTACTGGGTCCCTCAAGAGAATGACAAGAACCAACTGATCTACCTCCTGGGATTTCCCTCCCGAGAGGCCCGGGATCAGGCATGGCAGGGCTTCTCCAAAGATCCCGATTGGCGGGCCGCCTATCAGGCGTCCATCGCCGATGGCCGTCTGGTCAAGAAGATCGATAAGTATTTCATGGCCAAGACCGATTACTCCCCGGCCATCAAGACCGGTCGCACGAACAAAGACCGAGCCTTTGAGCTCCGCACCTACATCGCGACACCGGGCAACCTCGGCCATCTCAATGCCCGCTTCCGGGACCATACCGTCGGCCTTTTCGAAAAACACGGCATCACCAACTACGCCTATTTCAATCTCACCGAGGGCGAGGAGGGCGCCCAAGAAACGCTCGTCTACCTTCTCGCTCATGACAGTCGAGACGCGGCCCGAGCCGCCTTCAATTCGTTTCGAGTCGATCCCAAGTGGAAGGCCGCTCGCAAAGCCTCGGAAGAAAACGCGGGAGGCAGCTTGACGATTCGAGGCGGTGTCAAATCCGTCTTCATGAATCCGACCGACTACTCGCAAACCAACTAGGCCCGAGCCTTTGATCGATGAGGTCCGCCCTCCAAAATTCCGGTTCGAAACCCGGGAGCCGACGAGCGTTTGTCAAGAAGACGGCAACCAGCACTGTTCTTGCCTCAGCCCTCGGGACGACCCCCTTTGCGATCCTTAATCCCCAGGCGGCCCGGAGTGATGGAAACAAGCTGGGAATCGCCCTCGTCGGATTGGGGAACCTGGCCACCCATCAGATCGCGCCCGCGCTCGCGAAGACCAAACACGTTCGGCTGGCAGGGGTTGTGAGCGGGACGCCCTCAAAAATCGAAAGCTGGCGGAACCAATACGGCATTCCTGCCAAGAACTGTTACTCCTACGAGACCTACGACCGCATTGCCGACAATCCCGAGATCGACATCATCTATATCGTTCTTCCCAACTCCATGCATGCCGAATACACCATTCGGGCCGCCCGATCGGGGAAGCACGTGCTGTGTGAAAAACCGATGGCGAATTCGGCGAAGGACTGCGAGGAAATGATCACAGCTTGCCGCCAGGCGAAGCGACGGTTGGCAATCGGATACCGGTGTCAATTCGAACCCCACCACCTCCGCTGCCTTCAATTCGCCCGAGAAAGAACCTTCGGCGCCTTGAAGATGATCGAGGCAGGATTCGGATTCCGAATCGGGGATCCCAATCAATGGCGTCTCAAGCACCGCTACGCGGGAGGCGGCGCCCTGATGGATGTCGGTATCTACGCCCTCCAGGCATGCCGCTACCTTTCGGGTGAGGAACCGACTCACATCGCTGCCATGGAGACCAAAACCGATCCCGTCAAATTCAGCGAAGTAGACGAATCGATCACCTGGACGATGACCTTTCCCAGTGGATTGAACTGCTATTGCAGCACCACCTACGCATTGAGCGGGATCAACCGGCTCAACGCCCATGGCGACCAAGGATGGTTCCGTCTGAACCCCGCCTTCAGCTACTCCGGAATCACCGGAACAACAAGCAACGCCGGACCGATTCATTACTCTCCCATCGATCAATTTGCGGCCGAATTGGATGATTTCGCGATCTGCGTTCGAGAGGATCGTGAATCGAAAGTCTCCGGTTTGGAAGGGCTGAAAGACCTCCGCGCCATCGAAGCCATTTATCAATCGATTCGCACGGGCCGCACGGTCCAGGTGGCCGAGACCATCAGTGATACGACGCTCTAGCCCCACCCGAATGAAAACGAATGGTTTCCCCGAGTTAGCGGCCCTGATGCTGCTCCTGAGCACCGCGTGCGTTGAGTCGGAGACTGAACAAGGGACCACACCAGCGGTTGAAACCAAGCGTCCGAGCCTCCCCCGATTGGTTCCGGGCCAGGCGTATCTCGACCAGGCCCAACCCAAGCTGAGAACCATCAAACTTTGGCTCGGAGCCGCGGAGCTCAAAACCGAAATCGCTAGGTCGCAAACGGAAATCGCGACGGGAATGATGTATCGAAAGGGGATGGCCGAAGAGGAGGCGATGATTTTCGTCTTTCCTCGGCCCTTCCAGGCTTCCTTTTACATGCGCAACACCGTGCTGCCACTTTCCTGCGCCTACATCGGGCCCGACGGGACGATCTTGGAGATCCATGACATGAAACCCTTGGAGGAAAAGCCCATCGTGGCCGGAACGGACCAAGTCCAATACGTCCTGGAAGTAAATCAAGGCTGGTTTCAACGTCACCAGATCCAGGAAGGTGCCGTCATCCGAGCAGAGAAAGGCACGCTCTCGAATGTCTTCTTCGCTCGTTGACCAGTCCCCCATCGAGGCGACTTTTCCCTCAGCCCCAGAACACGGCGAACTCACTCCTTGATTCGACGATGCGGGTCGCTATTGCTCAACTCAACACGACCGTCGGCGCTCTCGCGGAAAACGAGGCAAAAATCCTGACCGCCTACCGAAGAGGCGTCGAAGCGAATGCAGATCTCGTGGTCACTCCCGAACTCGGCATCACCGGCTACCCGCCCCGCGATCTGCTGCTGAAAGAATCCTTTGTCGAAGCCAATCAGGCCGCGCTGCGACGAATCGCCGAGCAGACGCAAGAAACCGGACTCGTGGTCGGCTTCGTCGAATCCAGCAGCAAGGCCACCGGTCGGCCGCTCTACAACTCAGCGGCCCTCCTTCACCGGGGTCAAATCACCGCCATTCGACGGAAATCCCTTCTCCCCAGCTACGACGTGTTTGACGAAGACCGGTATTTTGAACCCGCCGAGTCAAATCATCCGCTCCCCTTTAAGGGACGTCGCCTGGGCATCACGATTTGCGAAGATGCCTGGAACCAATCCCCTGTCTGGCCAAACCCCCGATACGGACGAGACCCCGTCGCGGGGCTCTTGGAAGAAGGCTGTGATCTCTTGATCAATATCGCGGCCTCCCCCTGGCAACTCGAGAAAACGGAATTCCGACTCCAGATGCTGCAACGACTCGTCAGCCAGCAAGGCACTCCCCTTGTCTACTGCAATCTCGTGGGTGGAAATGACGAACTGGTGTTTGACGGAAGCAGTCTGGCCTTCGATGGCGAGGGCCGGCTCATCATTCAGGGCGCCTCCTTCTCCGAGGATTTTCAAGTCTTTGATATCGAGAACACTCCGCCCGTCGCCTTCCATGAAACAACGGATGAGGAACGAATCTACCAAGCCTTGGTGGTCGGCCTCAGGGATTACCTCCACAAATGCGGCTTTCGCTCCGCGGTCATTGGCCTCAGTGGCGGGATTGACTCTGCCGTCACCGCCGTCCTCGCCGTCGCCGCGCTGGGAAAGGATCAGGTCCGAGGGATTGCAATGCCCTCGCAGTATTCCTCACAGGGGAGCCTTGATGACGCGGAACAATTGGCCCGCAACCTTGGTATCCAATACGATGTCGTCTCGATTAAGCCCGCTTTTGAATCGTTGAAACATTCACTCGGACCGTTATTTGCCGGCACCAAGGAAGATACCACCGAGGAGAATATCCAGGCGCGCATCCGAGGCCTTCTCCTCATGAGCCTTTCCAATAAATTTGGTTCTCTGCTTTTGACCACCGGCAACAAAAGCGAACTGGCCGTCGGGTATTGCACCCTCTATGGAGACATGTGCGGCGGCCTAGCGGTCATCAGCGATGTCCCCAAGACCATGGTGTTCCGGCTTGCCCGGTGGATTAACCGAACGACCGAAATCATCCCCATCAGCACCCTTGAAAAACCGCCTTCAGCCGAACTCCGACCGGACCAAAAAGACGAGGATTCCCTCCCCCCCTACGACGTCCTTGACGCCATCCTGCATCAACACGTCGTTGAATCAAGATCGGCGGAGGACATCATTGCCGGAGGCATCGACCCGGAAGACGTAAACCGGGTCATTTCTCTGATCGAACGAAACGAATACAAACGGCGCCAGGCGGCACCGGGACTCAAAGTGACCAGCAAGGCCTTTGGCCTCGGACGTCGAATCCCGGTTGCTCAAGGCTTCCGCAGCACCTCCACCTGAGATCGGCTTCGCATTGGTCACGCCTCGGGTGGGTCCTAGGTGCGAAGCAGCGAGAGAGTTCTCGGATCAAGAAACTGCTCCAGAACTCGATTGGGATCCCCCCACTCCAAGCCGCCCTCCTGAACGGGCGCCTCAACCAGGGAGCGGTAAATCTCGATCAGACGCCCCGCATAATCCGAAACA
>DEAY01000462.1 GCA_002348345.1 Verrucomicrobia bacterium UBA2970 | reverse complement strand
ACGAGGGTGCTTAATGGGGGCTACTCCCCGAAATCGTAGACCACCACCTTCTTGCACACACGCTTAAACACCTTCTCAATAAACTCCACGTGCATGGGGTGGACTTGGTAGTCGTCCTGGGCTTTCTTGTCGGAGAATACAATATTCAGCGCGACCTGGTAGCTTTGGTCCACCACGGGGCGTTCACTGGTTGCCATTTTGCCGATATGAAAGTGAAGAGCACCGGGAATGGGGCGTAGATAGGTGTCCGCGCCATCCAGTAACTCCTGGGTGGCATTGGGTTGGTCGGGATCCGTCCAAAAGATGACCACGTGTGAAAACATCTGTGGATTTAACCCAAGGAAATCACCAGGGGCAATGTTTTTGAACGGGTTGCTGCGGAGGAACCAGGGCGATGGGCGTGAGGGGGTCCGCGGACCTAAAGCAGGGGGGATAGGAGGCGGGTGAATCCATCCCGGAGTTTGATCGGGAGGGAGCGCTCGTTGATGTGCCGAAGGGTAATCGGATGGGCCGCCTCGAGTTTTCGATCGACCTCCCGAAGCAGGGCGGTCGCCAGTGAGCGAGAGTAACACTCGACGTTGAACTCGAAATTGAGCCGAAGGCTTCTGGCATCCCAGTTGGCCGATCCAATCAGGCACCAGCACTGGTCAACAATCATGAGTTTGGAATGATCGAAAGGGGGGGGGGTTGCGTAGACGTGGCATCCCCGATGGAGCACTTGCCACAGCATGGCGGACATAGCCCAGTTCATGAACGGGAGGTTGTTCTTGGAAGGGATCAGGATTCTGACGTGGACGCCGCGAAGGGCCGCGGCATTCAGAGCGGCGATGATTTGCGTTTCGGGAAGGAAGTAGGGTGTGATGATTGAGACTGAGGTCTTGGCGGCGTTGAGCGCTGCGATAATCGTCCAGATCAGCTTGTCCAAATCCTCATCAGGTCCATCGGTAATTCCTCGGGCCAGAACGGTGCCTCGTTTCCGCAAGGGGGGGAACCAATCCTCCCCGGTTAGTTGTTCATTGGTGGCAAAGGCCCAGTCTTCGGCGAATGCGGATTGAAGGTGGGCCACCACGGGACCTTCGAGTTTGAAGTGAATGTCATGAACCGGACGTATGGTCATTTCATTGATGACGTTTGCATGCCGAATATTCATTCCCCCGGTGAAGCCGATTCTTCCGTCGACGACCATGATTTTTCGGTGGTTGTGAAGGTTCAAGGTCAGGGGGCGGATGAGTTTTGACGGGGGCAGAAATCGGGCGAAACGCAGATCCAGTTGGCGCAAGCGGTCGGTGATCGGGGGCCACGAATACAGGGCTCCGGTGGAGTCGACTAGGATTCGGATGGCAACCCCTCGCTGTTGGGCCTGGGCGAGGGCGGAGGCGAATCTTGCTCCGCTCGGATCCTGGTCAAAGATATAGGTGCTGAGTGTGATGCTTTTTCTGGCCTGGGCGATGGTTCTCAGCATTTCCGGAAAGGCCTCGTTCCCGTTGACAAGAGGCTGGATGCGATTGCCGGGAAGAAGGGATCGGTCCGTGATGGCGTCGATGGTGGTGGCAATTTCGGTGACATCGGTGGCATTGGCGGGGTTTCCCAGTTGTCGGGCAATTTCATGGGGGAGACATGAGTTGGCGAGTGGAGGGGTGGGAAGGCAATGGCGTTCCGTCCGGAGCCGGGTCGCGCGGCGCTGAATCCGATTGATTCCAAAAATGAGGTAGAGGGCTGCACCGGCAAAGGGAATAAACCAAATCAAGGACACCCAGATGATCGCCGATCGAGCGTCACGCTTCCAGAGAACGGCGTGGGCCGAGGTGATCGAGGCAATGACGAGATTCGTCATCAACAGGAAAAGGTGCCCGTAGCCGGCAAGCTCGGGGGGAAAGCCTTGGAGGGCGATCGTCATGGGGCCAAAACGAGTCTTTTGGCGGTCCGCAGTTTAAGATTCGGCGATGGTTACTGGATCTGGAATGGAAGCCGCTGGAACTGGGAGCGCAATTGGCCGAGGACTTGGGTTGTTTCCGCCTGGGAAACCTCGATGCCGAATTTCAGCTTCCGAGCAATTGTGATGTTTCGAAAGACAGCGCAATACTTGTTGTTGGCCATGATGCCAAGCAGTTCACCGGTCTTGCTGAACACCAGGTCGCCTCGAGAGGGAGAGAACTTTCCAAACAACTTGCCGAACGATTGGCGTTCCATCCTCACGTAGTCGGGATGGTTGGGGTCGAGCTCGAAGGTGACCTCCCCGAAATAGCTTTCGCGAGAACCGACCAAGACCGCGTCCTGGAACTTGTAGGGGTCCTCAGCCAGTGGATAGACCTGGCAGTCGAGATGCTCGGCTTGGGCACGACCGACGGGAACCACCAGAATCCGCGGATCCATGGAAAGACTCGATAAGACGGGAATCGAGTAGGAAACCGATTGGCGACTGACGACTCCGGTGAGTTGCTCCCACTGAGAGTCGTTATTGACGAGGGAGAGCGGGGTGTCGTCGATGTGATAGAGGATATAGTAGCGCTCACCGTCGGTGGCGATGATGCTCTTGGTGAGCGTCTCACGCGTGACCCGCTGTCCGAACAGGCCGCTCTTGGCGGCGAAGAACCGTGTGTCGATCTGATTGTTTCGAAAATCGCTGTAGATGCTGTTTGCTGTGAGCGGGGTATTGTTTCGGATTTCGTCTTTGATCTCTTCGGATTGCTGAGCGAGCGTGGTGACTCCAGTGGCGAGATTTTCTGCGTGGCGCTGCACCGCTTGTTTTTCACTGACCGCCCGCGCGACTTCTTCGCGGGCGACTGCGATCTCCGTGCGGGCGTATTTGACCTCTGAGCGCGCGTTGACCAGTTCCTGACGGGAGAAGGCAACGTCGGACCGGGCGGTTTTGACATCGTCACGGGCGACGGCCAGATGCTCCCTCACGACAATCGCTTCGGTTTGGGACTGCTTGAGATCGAGCGCGAGCTTAAAGGTTTCCGCTTCGGCTTTGCGACGTTCCTGTTCCAGGTCGTTGATTTTTTGCTGCATCGATGCGGCCTCTTCCCGGCGAACGCCAAGTTCGGATTCGATGGTCTCGAGCTTGGCTTTCGAAACCGCTGTTTCTTGAGAACGGGTGGCAAGATCCGATTCCAGTCGCTTCGCTTCTTTTTTAGTGGAAAGGTATTGGTCCTGGAGAAAGGTCACGTTTTTTTGAGTGTTTTCGTAATCTTTTTCCAGTCGTTTTCGTTGGGCCTCCAGGGCATTGGCCCGCTGTTGGGTTTCCGCGAGATTGGATTGGATGCTTTGGAGAGAGGCCTCTCGATTCTGGAGGGTCGAACGGGTGTCATCGAGATCCTCCTTCACGGCGCTTAATTCGGCTTCCAGGGTCGCCTGATTGGATTGCTCGGCTTCCAGGGCGAGGGTCAGCGCCTCCAGCATATCCTGGGCACTCTGGGGCTCGGAGCCTTCGGTGATGGCTTGCCCCTTGGGCTGCTCGTTGTCCTGATCGAAGCTTGCCAGCGAGAGCAGGCTGATCAACAGAAAATCACAGATGATGATCAGCAAAGGCTTGTTCATAGGATGCCCGCTTCGGCTTCAATCAGGAACTTTCTTCGGACCGGTCTGACGTGGAAGATCTTGAGAAGGGAGACAAAGATAATGCCGAAGAGCGTTGAGGCGTAGGCAGCCATCAGCCCCACCTGTGCGAGGTTCAACGTAAGGATCAACAGTGACAAGACCGTGCCTCCAAGACCAACATAGAGGCCCGCGTCGAACATGTTGTCCTCATTGTCTAGCAACTTGAGCTTCAGGCGTGATGACCCTTTCTGCTTCTCGATCTCCTTTAGCTTCACCAAACACAGCGCATAGAGAACAGCCTGGATCACGAAGAACAGGACCAAGGCCAGCAGCGTCAATTCGTCGACTTTCTCACCCAACATAGTATCTACCCTCTCGACCACAGCGGCCGGTGCTGTGGGAAACTTCCAGTTGAGAGGAGTGTCAGGGGTTTGACCCTTCTGAGCAAGAAAAGGTTCACCCAGAAGGAGGGTAAGCCCCAGAATGCAGAGGGCGAGAATCTGCTGGCGAATCGTCGCCAAGCCCTCGACCTGGAATATTTCCGGGACGAGCTGTCGTTGGGGTATCAGATTGGCAAGGAAGCGAATGAGACAGAAGGCCCCGAGAAGGATTGCCAGGTACTTGATGAGCAGCGCCGTCCAGGGGAAAAGGAACCCAAATTGGGCAATCAGATTCCACCCCGTCGGCCACGGCAACAAGGCTTTCATCTGGGAGCGGAGGGGGGAGTGGAAAACCCGCTCCTGTCGGTCGAGAATACGCTTTAATCCACCCGAATGAGACCGGAGGCCCTCGCTGAGATCCTCGAGGGCGGATTCGGGGAAACGGGCGAGGTATTGGGAAACCCTTTCAACCGATGGGCTGAGCCAACAGATGGCGAAGAGTCGCGGCAAATCCTCGGGATGGTTGGCCAGGGTATGAGCCAGTCTTCGGAGGGCATCTCGGCTCTCGAAACGGCTCATGAGCCCGGAGAACTGGGCCCAATTCAGTGTCTTGCAGAGTGAAAGGACGTCGAGATAGAGCGATTCAAGTCCGTGGGTTGGGGAACCTCGATTGGCATCAGAGGCCCGGCGTTCCAGCTCGATCCGAAACCCAGAGTTCAGGTGGTCGCCCTGGGAAAGGAGGGCCGTGGCAAGGATGACGGCGTCGAAAGCGGCTCCACCGGGGGAATGGACCGGTGGAAACGCCTGCGTCCGACCCAGGGTCCGGTTTGCCAGGATGGCCTGCACCCCCGGCCGCCGGGAGGTTTCCAGGGTTGAGAGAATGGACGCGCGAGTCTTTTGGTTGATGAAGACCTCCAAGACGGTGGCCTCTTGGTGGGGATTGACGACGAAAAATGAATCGAGCTCGGGAAAGTCTCCTCCCCAGAGATTGAGGTCGGGGTTGGCGGAGCGGAATGCTTGGTGGGATCCCCTCAGTGGTTCGAGGTCCTCGAGCTGACATTGGCGGCCACCTTCTAGCAAAAGGGCCGCGATCGCTGGCCGTTCGAGCCGAAGCTGTTCCTTGGCCGATTGAACCAGGGAAACCGTGTTCCTCCCGGCCTGCTTCACGACGTCGCCATCAGTGGCCCGGAGGTAGATTGGCAGCGTGGCTGCCAATCCGAGAAGAAGACAACCCACGGTCAATAGCCTTACCTGTTGGACAACATCCGACGACATCTCGCGGCCACGCTAGCAGACCGGTTTTTTTACATCAAACCGTGAAATCGAGTCTTCCCTGGCATGAGGAAGGGCTGATGGGGATAGCATGGATGAAAAAGGCATGATGCTTGCCTTCAAAGGAATTGAAGGAGGGGGAAGATCGGTGCCGGAGAACATCGATCGAAGGGGAAGGCCCCGAGAAATGGCGTTCAGGGAGGTGGTTTCCGGGGCCTTTTTATGTAAACGAGCGATTGATTTCTGCCGATGGGTGGGGATCGGTCAGAGGGTTGAATGACACCTCGGGGCAACTGGGCGCCTTGATCGTTCGACTCGACTCGACTCGAATCCGTTCTAGAGAAGGAACGAGGCGGCCAGCCCGATGATACCGCCAAAGACTCCCCCCCAGACGACGAGCCATCCCAGGTGCTTTCGAATCATGGTCTGCACGATCTCCTTGGCCATCTCCGGGGTGAGTTCATCGAGGCGGGCGTTCACGATTTGACTGATCCGTTCAAGAATCCCCTCTGACTCTGTGGTCGACTTAAGATTCTCCCTGAGGGTTGCCTGGAAGGGCTCGCTCGCCGCAATCGATTGAATCGCCTGGCGGAGTTTTTGATGAAACGGATCACGAAGCGGTTCGAGGGCGGCGGGTCCGCCGACCATGGAGAGCATGCTTCCGAGGGGTGATTCCTTGACGGCGTCGACCAGGGCCTCGAAGGCGGGAGAAAAGTCCGTCTTGTCGAGAACGGGATCGAGGTTAATAACCGAGCTGGAGTTGTCGGCGTTTGAAGCACTGAGAAACCGTGCGACATTCTCATCGGTGAAGAATTGGTGCATCAACAGATCGTGAATTCCTTTTCGAACTTCTTGGAAATGGAGTGGAATGATGCCGGATCCATAGAGGCCGGGGACGCGTTCGAACAGCATATGGACGGCAATCCAGTTGGTCGCCGCTCCAGAAAGGGCGAAGAGTCCCATTTGGCTGACGTGGTTCCGGTAGGGTTCTGGCAGCAGGAAGCCCATCGCAAAACAGGTCCCTGCCGCAAGATTGGTATTTAGGCTTTTGTTGAATGGATCTCGCTGACTCATTGAGGTCGCCTTTACTGGGGGCGATCCCGGAAGAAATCAAGCTTTAGTTCGGCCGGGACGGGGGGCTCTGGATAGGGGATCGAAGGGGACCTGCTCCGGGGGCGGGCTGGCGCTTGGGGTGCTCCAAATAGGGGTCGCTCGTACGGTCGGTTCCGCGATCGCTTGACGGCGCGAGCCGTCAGTTGAGAAGTCTCAACGAGACGGGGTAACGGAATGGCTCGCCCTGGCTCGCCCGAATCGCCGCGTAAAGGGTCATCCCGATATTTGTGACCAGGAGGATGGGGAGCAGAAGAAACCAGCCGATAACGGGGATCAGGCACAAAACAAACTGCAGACCTCCGGCGGTGATCTGGAAATTGGCCGCCTCACGGCCATGCTCGTCAGCGGCCGGATATTCGTTTTTCCTAGCGAGCCAGGTGATGAGAGGGCCCACAAACCCCACGGGAACGAAATAGGCGAAGGAAACGATGTTGATTCCGAGCCCGATCAAGGCCGAGAGATGGCAAAACATCGACCAATTCCGAGAGGCTTTCTCAGTGTCACTCAGGGGAAGCGAGTCGTCGATGTCGCCCCCCCTCGAGGGCCGATCCGACTGGGTTCCTGGACTGGGTTCTGTCATCGGGATGGGAGCACCGGGCTCAAAGCTGAGGGGATGCTAGCTAGGATCAGCAGCATTTCAACCCGATTGTCTCCGTGACAACCGGATCAATCGGGATCGGTTTGAATCGTTTCAGACCCATTGATTGATGCCGCGTGCATCCTCGTCGTTGTCAGTCAGTCCTCATCGGGAGTGAGAAGACTTCGCAAAGGTTTGAAGATGACGAACACCTGGTCGGTCGGGGGAAACGCGTCCCCATGCCAAGGGATCGGGTTCTCAAACTCGAGTCAGCTTCTTGGGGACGGATGAAAAAAGAAAGAGAGATTGGCCCCGTGGCGGTTCCATGGGATAAAGGGCCCAAGGCCGACTCCCAGATCGCGACCGAGATGAACCGTTTTGAGCAATTGCTGCAGTCCGCCGACTACAGGCTTCGTCGGGGTGCCCTCGAGGTGCTCCAGATCAATGTCGGGCGGAAATGCAATCAGGCTTGTCGACATTGTCATGTCGATGCCGCGCCATGGCGAACCGAAATGATGGATCAGCCGACGGCCGAGCGGGTTGCGAACTGGATTCGGGAATATCGACCTCCGGTGGTTGATCTCACCGGGGGTGCGCCCGAACTCAGCGAGTCTTTTCGATTCTTTGTTCGGGTGGCCCGGGAGAGTGGCGCTCAAGTGATTGATCGCAATAATCTCACCATCCTTGAAGAGCCCGGGCAGGAGGACTTGGCCGAATTCTTGGCAGCCCATGAAGTTCAGATCATTGCCTCCCTTCCGTGTTACTCAGCCGAGAACGTCAATCGTCAACGGGGTGACGGGGTCTTTTCAAAGAGCATTCGGGCGTTGAAAACACTCAACGCCTTGGGTTATGGGCGTCAACTCGTGCTGAACCTGGTCTACAATCCCATCGGGCCAACCTTGCCCGGACCCCAGAACGAGCTTGAGCAGGACTATAAGGAAGCGCTTCGAGAAGAGTTTGGGATCGAGTTTAATGCGCTGCTGACGATTACCAACCAGCCGATTGCGCGGTTCGCTGAAGATTTAAGGAAGCAAGGGGCGTGGGACGAGTATCTGGAATTGTTGGTCAATCATTTTAACCCGGCCACCTTGCCGGGCTTGATGTGTCGCCATACGGTGAGTGTCGGGTATCGAGGCGAGGTGTATGACTGTGATTTTAATCAGATGCTGGGCCTGCCATTGACGAATGGCACGCCGTTGTATCTTTGGGACCTTCGGCCCGAAGCGTTGCTGAATCGTCGAATTCTGACGGGTGAGCATTGCCTGGCCTGCAGCGCGGGGTCGGGAAGCAGCTGCGGGGGCGCTCTGGCATGACTTGGCTTTCGTTCGAAACGAGAATAAGATGGAATCAGTGGGTTTTCCGTAACGTCTAAGAACAGAGAACGTCATCTCTGAGAGAAAGTGAACATGATGAGAGAAGCTAAAGTTAGGATGGGGTTGTTGTGTCTGTTGGCCTCCATGATTTGGGGCGGTGATCTCGCTGCCGGCCAATTGAAACCGGGAACGAAGGCACCAGCTTGGATGCTCAAGGCGCTCGATGGCAAGGATGTCAAGTCATCCGAATATCGCGGGAAGGTGGTGGTATTGAACTTTTGGGCGACATGGTGCCCGCCCTGCGTCGCCGAAATTCCTGACTTTATTGAGCTGCAAAAGGAGCTGGGCGATAAAGGGTTGACCTTTGTTGGTGTTTCACTGGATGTCTCTCCGGCCCCCGTGAAGAAATACGTCAGACGAACGAAGGTGAACTATCCGGTTGTGATGGGTAATCAGGATGTGGTGAATGATTTTGGCAATTTCTCGGGGATTCCCCAGACCTATGTCATTGACAAGGAGGGAGTGATTCGGATGAGTCATATGGGGAAGATCAAGAAGGAGGCCCTCTTGGCAGGCGTTAAGCCCCTGCTCTAGAGGGGTGGTCTGGAATCAGTGAAGCTTGTGAAGGGGGGCTCGGATTGAGCGCCTCGACTTTTTGGCACGCGAGAGGGCGGGCTTGACGCGGGCTGATTTGCGTCGCCAATCTACCATCATGAAGACTGATCCCTTGAACCGGTTCGGACGGGGTGGGTTCACCCTGATCGAATTGCTCGTCGTCATTGCGATCATTGCCATCCTGGCCGGGATGCTTCTTCCCGCGCTCAGTAAGGCAAAGACGAAAGCGCAGGGGATTAAGTGTCTCAGTAATCTGAGGCAAATCCAATTGGCTTACCTCATGTATCCCGATGATCACAATCATTGGTTGCCACCCAATCCAGAGGGACGTGCCCAAAATGTCGAGGGAAAGGGTTGGGTGAGCGGCCTGCTCGATTTTAGCGGGGGCAACACGGACAACACGAACACGATCTTTCTCACCGATCCCCAATTCGCCAAGTTGGCTCCCTACCATCACTCCGCCGCCGTCTACAAGTGTCCGGCGGATAAGAGTGCGGTCGTGATTCAGGGCAAGCGATATGCTCGTGTCAGGAGTATTGCCATGAGTCAGGCCGTGGGATGGAACGCAACGGCCAGTTGGCTCAACCGGGTGGAAAAGGGATACAAGATCATGCGAAAGCCTAGTGATGTGAGAGAACCTGCGATGACCATCGTCGTCTTGGATGAGCATCCCGACAGCATCAATGGCGCTGGGTTTGCGATTCAGATGACTTCCGATCGGTCGAAGACCCAAATGATCGATTTTCCCGCGAGCTATCACAACGGAGCCGGTGGATTCTCCTTTATGGATGGGCATGCGGAGATAAAGAAATGGGTGGATCCCCGCACCCAGCCCCCGATCACCTACACCGGTTCCTTGCGCCTCAACGTCGCCCAACCAGGTAACCCCGATGTGTGGTGGATGATTCGGCGAAGCTCCTACAAGATCAATTGAGGCGATGCCTTTTCGTCCAGCGGGCTCTCCGGCGGGCTCGAGTGGTGAGGGCGAACGACTGGAATCGACCGCGGGAACCTAGCCTTTCTTTTCCTCGAGAACGGTTTCAAGAAGGGAATTGAGGCGGGTCACCAACTCGCGAGGATCCTCGACGACGCCTGCCGCCATGCGGGCGTTGTCAAAGAGCTGGGCGGCGACCGATCGCGCTAAATCTTCATTGGTGGCCCGGGTCGCATGAAGTCGCTTGATCACGCTGTGTCGGGGATTGATTTCCAGTTCAAACTTGTCGGGTCCGGAGTCCTGGTTCATCGCCTTCATCAAACGGCGCATGTTAGAGGTCATGGTTTTATCTGCATCGACGACCACCGCCGGACTGTCCACGAGGCGTTCAGATCCTGTGACGGATTCAATCTGATCACCCAGGGATGCCTTGATCCATTGACTCAGATCCTCCGTCTCTTCATTGGTCAGCGCCGGTTCGTCGCTGGGCGATTCAATTTTGAGGTCGGCCCGCTCCGCCGCCGTGAGGGTCTTCTCCTCAAATTGGTGGAGGTTCTCCATCACCATCTCGTCCCAGGGGTCGTAGACAAAAAGCACTTCCATTCCCTTGGACCGAAAGACCTCGAAATAGGGGCTCGCTTCAGCCGTTTCGCGGGAGGGGGAAAACACATAGTAAATCTCTTTTTGGTCCTCTCCCATGCGCTGGACATAGTCGGACAAGGAGGTGCGTTCCCCCTTGTCCAAGGACGAGGTCTCAAAGCGAAGCAGCTTACCGAGCGCCTCGCGATGGGTGAAATCGGAGATGACCCCTTCCTTGAGGAATCGCTGGTATTCATCGTAAATCCGATTGAATTGCTCAACGTCCTTCTTGCTCAGTTCACCCAGATACTTGAGAAAGCGGGTCGTGATGACCTTGTTGAGTTTCTGCATCAGGGAGCTGTCCTGCATCGACTCCCGTGAGATGTTCAGCGGCAGGTCCTCGCTATCGACGACCCCTTTGAGGAAACGGAGCCAGTCGGGAAAGAGCTTCTTTGCCTTGGGTTCGATGAGAACCTTTCGGCAGTAGAGATTGACTTCACTGTCGCTCCGACCGAGGCCCATGTTCTCGATGTTCTTCGAGGGAACGAACAGGAGGGCTTGAATGGCAAGGGGGGCATCGGCGCTGAAGTGCAGGCGTCCCACCGGATCCTCGTGATCGTGGCCAATGAACTGGTAAAACTCCTTGTATTCCTCGTCCTTGATCTCGTTTTTGCTCCGGGCCCAAATCGCGGAGACCTTGTTGGTGACCTCTCCATTGAGTTCGATGGGAAAGGGAACGAAATTGGAATAGCGCTTGATGATCGACTCGACATGGCTCGCCTGGGCGAATTGGCCCTCGTCGTCCTTTAGCTTGATCAGAATCCGCGTTCCCCGATTCCAATCTGGGGCCGTGTCGATTTCGTAAGATCCCTGCCCGGTCGAAGTCCAGGAATGACCGGGTTGGTCGGGGAGATAGGAACGGGTCAGGACTTGCACTTCCTGCGCGACCATGAAGGCGGAGTAGAATCCGACACCGAACTGTCCGATGAGATTGGCGTTCGGTTGGTCTTTCTGTTCCGAGAGTTGCTTCAGAAAGGCCTTTGAACCAGAATGCGCGATCGTTCCCAAGTTCTCGACCAGTTCCTCCCGGGTCATTCCCACGCCGGTATCGGTGATGGTGATGGTCTTGGCCGTGTCGTCCGTGGCGATGGCGATTTTGGGCTCGATGTCGGAACCAACGACTTCCTTCCCCGAGCTTTGAAGAAAGCGGAACTTCTCACAGGCATCCGTTGCGTTGGAGATCAACTCGCGGATAAAGATCTCCTTATCGGTGTAGAGTGAATGAATGACGATATCCAGGAGTTGTTGGATTTCGGCCTGAAACTGATGTTTTTCGGACTCGCTCATTGGTCCGGTTCTAATAGTGGAATTTGCCAGATAAAGTCAAGAGACCTGAACGCGGCGCGTCGTCTGGAAAAGGGGAGAACTCCGCCGAAGTGCGGATGGAAGGTTCGCAAGAGACTTGAATGGATCTCGAATGCTCTTAGATTTCTTGAGTCAGAACCTTTTTTTGTGGCTTTTGAAAGAAAATTTGCATGGATTCTGCTACCGTGGGAGCTCGATTTGCTGTGAA
>DEAY01000252.1 GCA_002348345.1 Verrucomicrobia bacterium UBA2970 | reverse complement strand
TCGCCAATGATTTTGCCTGGTTCGATACCGATGACGGGATCTTTTCCGCGTCAAGCATCAAGACCGTGACCATGGATGAGATCATCAAGATCGACGGCAGGCGACTGCCGGCCCCGGCCACCTCTCAGAGGGCGTTTCGAGCGCTCTACATCATCCTCACCGACCGGCCTCTGACCCTGGGAGAATGGCAACGCCTTGATCAGGACGTCTACCAGTTTCAGCTCCCGGAGAATGACGGCGAACGGCACAATTTCAACTTCTGGGAAGCCACGCGAGGCTTGGCAACCCTCTCCATGGATGGGTTGACTCAACACCTCATCGACCGTCCCGACGGGGCACCCCGACTGACCAATCTGAGGTTTTCCCCCACGGATCCGAGGGTGACATTAATCGACGTGAGGACAGAGACGGGTTTTGTCTACTCCCTTGAACACAGCACGGATTTGACGACCTGGAATCGTGGGAACTCCCTCCTCGGAACCGGCCGAACCCTGACTTTCTCCAGCCCCCCATTCGATGGACCCGTCCGATTCTTCCGGGTCATCCGAACTCAAGAGTAAGCCTCAGAGCCGGGCGCTTCAACGGCAGGGGTGTCAATCCACCAGGTCACCGACCATGGGGATTGGTTTAGACCCGACGGGGGCCAATGCAAACGGGCTGTGTGAGCGACCACCCCCATGCTTTCTGTTTGCTTCTGTTCAAACCGTCCAAGACGGGGATGATGATCCTGGGCTGGGTCGCGTAATCCGCCTGAAAACACTTTGCGCGAGAAGCACAAAAACTATTTCTGTCGCCCGGAGAGAAAATCCTCGTAGTGCGGCACTCCCGTTTGCAGCAGGTGCAGGTCATCTCGCTCAGGGGATTTGCTCGCGTCTTCAGAATCGAGCGACTTGGGACCTTTCCAAGCATAACGAGCCGCATGCCCGTCAACAAAGGACAGATTGGCGCCTTGCGCATGCCGATCTGCGGGAATATTGAGAAAGCGATCCAGTCCGGGAGCAGACAATCCAAAATGGCCGTCATCAATGCGCTCCTCCAATTCGTCGATAAACGCGAAAACAAGCGACGTACGTCGAATCTGAGACTGCTTGACGAAGCGACTGTCTTTGAACTCTGGCCATTCCGTCCCGTTCAACCACGAGTTAATCGCCACACTCCGAAATCGAGGAATATCCGGCCGCTTTTCAACTTTCGACTTATCCGCCGGACACTTGTAAATGCCGGCGGCTTGGTTGTATTTGAACAGTATGCCTTCGCGAATGTTCTCGTCAGTCCGATCATTCTTGGCATTTCCCAGAATCCACGACCCTGTCAAACTGACGGCTCCGTTCTGTGCTCCCCACTTATTGGGAGGCATCACCTCTTCGTGATCATCGGCGTACATGGTCCATGCCAATTGAAGCTGTTTGAGGTTTGATAGACATTTGATCGTCGTCGCCTTACTTTTGGCCTGACTCAAGGCTGGCAACAGCATGCCCGCCAGAATCGCGATGATCGCGATGACCACAAGCAGCTCGATCAACGTGAAACCTCGGGCGCGTTGAGGAGCGAAAGGGTTCGACATTGGCACTCCACCACTATCGTTGTGACCGACACTCTGTCAACCCTTTCAAAATGGAGACAAAGGCTCTCGTTGCTGCAGGATCATCGCACCCAAGAAAAGCCCTACCGATCGCATCTCAAGAAAGCCGATCCGACTCTCATGAAGGCTTCAGTTCCGATGCCTTCAATAGGCTCACACGTTGCCCCGGCCTCGCGGATTGGTCTGAGTTGCATGAGATAACACGACATGATTGGTGATGTTGCTATTCCGTCCGGTAAGGCCCTTCCACACTGGAGACCGTGAGCCGGGAACAAGGAAGGTCAACCAGAGCGGAACCACTTCCAATGGTTCATTCGTAACGCGGGAACGTCACCTGCGCTTGGTTGTCACCACCGCTGGGAACGGTCTCGGTTCGGAGCCGCCTCAAGCGTTCAATGGCGGTTTCCGGACATCGGCGAAGGTGCCGCTCTCGATCAGGTCGGGCAGGCGGTCGATGGCGTCCAGGACGAGTTGGCCGGCGGTCGCGGGACCGGGCATGGCGTCGGTCGCACGGGCCTCCTTGAGCTTGGCGACGCTGGGAAACGGGACCTCGTCCGGGAGGGCGCGGATCTGCTCCTGCATGCCGGTGTCGACCAGACCCGGAGCCAGTGCGGCAAAGTGAATGTCCCTCCGCTCGTTGGCGTAGAGCTTGACGAGCATGTTGAGCGCGGCCTTTGAAATGGAGTAGCCCCCCCACCCGCGATTCCCATTGACCGAGGCCCCCGAGGAAATCGCGACCACTTGGGTAATGGACAGGTTTTTCGAGAGAAGCGAGTCGATCAACGCCTTGTTGGCCCACAGATTCACCTCCAGGATCTCCTTCATGGTATCCGTGGATTGATCCCTCATGTCGGCGATCGGGCCGAGGACGCCGGCATTGAGAATGACGCAGTCGAGTCGGTTGAGGCCATGCAGCAAGCCCTCGAGTGACGCGGCGCATGGCCCGGCGTCAACAATGTCAGCCCGGGCAAACCTGAAGTTGGGCTGGGACTCCAGATCATCGGCACTGGCACGGCCCAAGCCCAGGACGCGGTGGCCACGCTTCAAGCAGGCAAGCGCGAGCCCATGACCCAGGCCACGGTTGATCCCTGTGATCAAAAAAGTCCTGTCGGAGGTTGGCATGCGAATTCCTTTGATCTCATTGTGGGGCGGGCAGGCGATCGGTCAACAGTAAGATCGTTTTCCTTTTGGGGCTCCCAACCCACCCCGGTGAGAAGAAACAACCTCAATGAAATTCAGCGCCGGTTTGCCCTACCCAC
>DEAY01000009.1:3166-3520 GCA_002348345.1 Verrucomicrobia bacterium UBA2970 | reverse complement strand
CTCATGGCCCAGCGTATGAGTGACCCAATTCGAGCCGATCACCTCGAGGAAGATCTCGGCGCTCTGTTCTATCGAACCACGGGTCGACCAGCCGAAGGGAATGAGCTGAGCCTCCTCACCGCCTATGCCCGAGACCATGGTGCCGCCAATGCCTGTCGCTTGCTTCTGAACCTGAACGAATTCATCTTCATTGACTGATCAACGACTCCTGTGATGAATCCTCCTGAGAACCAGTCCCCCGAGTTGAGTCGCCGTGAATTCCTTTGGCGTGCCGGGGGAGGATTCGGTGGCCTGGCACTGAGCTATATGTTGGGGCGGGATTCCCTGTTGGCAGCGGGTGGGGCGAATTCGCGA
>DEAY01000009.1:0-2769 GCA_002348345.1 Verrucomicrobia bacterium UBA2970 | reverse complement strand
GGAGCTGCCAGTCATGTCGACACCTTTGACTACAAACCGGCCCTGTTCCGCAAGAATGGGGAGAAATGGGATCCCGGAGAAACGGTGGAACTCTTTCAAAGTAGTCCCGGGGCGACCTTTGCACCGCCATGGTCCTTCCAGCCCTATGGGCAATGCGGGAAGCCCTTGAGCGAGGTTGTGGCGCCGCTGGGTGAATGTGTCGACCAGATGGCGTTTGTCCACAATCTGGTGGGTAAAACAGGAGTCCATAGTCAGGCGACCTACTTGCAGTCGACCGGGTTTCAGATCCCGGGATTTCCGGGAATGGGCGCCTGGGTGAGCTATGCACTCGGGAGCATGAACGACAACCTTCCTACCTTTGTCGTGCTTCCGGACCATCGAGGCTTCGCCTCAAATGGCCCTAAGAATTGGAGCGCCGCCTTCCTGCCGACGGAACATCAGGGGACAACCATCTTTCCGGGGCGAGAGAACCCCATTGCGGATCTTCACGCCCCCAAAGATGCGCCATATATTTCCTCTGAGAGCGATTCTGCTGGGCTTGAAGTTCTCCGGCGACTGAATGAGAAACACGCTTCACAACGACTCGACGGACGTCTTTCCGCCAGGATTCAGTCCTATGAGCTAGCCGCACGCATGCAACTCAGTGCGCCCGATGCGCTTGATTTATCCAAGGAACCATCCCATGTCATGAAGCTTTATGGGCTTGACCACGGGCGTCAGACCTTCGATTCGGTGATCAACCCTCTCGAGGAAACGGATTACTTTTCGAAGAAATGTCTGGTCGCGCGCCGTTTGCTCGAACGGGGCGTGCGGTTCGTGCAGATTTGGAGTGGGAACGACAATGGATTCCCTCGTCGCAACTGGGATTCTCACGAAGATATTAAACGGGATCACGGGCCCTTGGCCTTGGGTATGGCCCATGGGGCGAGTGCTCTGATCCGGGACTTAGCTCAGCGGGGCATGCTTGATGACACCGTGATTCTCTGGACCACCGAGTTTGGCCGGATGCCTTGTGCCCAAGGGAGCAAGGGTCGGGATCACAATCCGTTTTGTTTTACCAACTGGTTGTGCGGAGGCGGCATTAAAGGGGGCGTCACGGTGGGGAATTCCGACGAATGGGGATTCCGTCCGGAGGATCGGACCCGTCCCACCATGGTATATGATATCCATGCCACCATCCTCCACCTGATGGGGATTGATCATGAGCGACTCACGTTCCGGCACAACGGGATTGATCGTCGCCTGACCGACGTTCACGGTCATGTGATCGAGGGACTGTTGGGATGAGCTAACGTGAAGATCCGGCAACGAAGCTTTAGGTGAAACCATCGTCAATGAAACGTTTTAGTCTGTTTGGATTAGGAATCGTGCTGCTCGGGGGCTTCACCGTGAACGCACAGATTCCGCAACCCCGTCTGTGGACCCTCTTTCCCGCAGGAGGAGAACGGGGCCTTTCGACCGAGGTCAAGATCGGCGGCGTCGATCTGGATGGGGTCGCTGAGTTGGCGTTTTCGGACCCGCGTCTCGCTGCCCGTCCAAAGAAAAATGCGGAGGGAGAGGCCATTCCCAATGAGTTTGTCGTGACACCGGATTCGGAGTTGACTCCCGGACTGTATGAGGCCTGGGCAGTCGGTCCTCTAGGCGTGTCCAATTCTCGGATTTTTGTTGTCGGTTCCCAGGAAGAGACAGTGGATCGAGTCCCGTCCCACTCCATGGAATCGGCGGTCCCTCTTCCCATGGACGCCACCGTCAACGGTCGAACGGTGGCCAACCAGAAGAACTTCTACCGGCTCTTTGCCCGTAAGGGTCAGCGAATCACCATACGATGCTATGGGGAATCGATTGACTCCAGGTTGGAACCTGTTTTGGAGGTTTTTGATGAGCAGGGACGGACGCTCAAAAGGGCTCGAACGGGCCGCGCTTTGTATGTGAGTCCTAAATCCACGGGCCCCTTATTCGTTTCCGTCAACGACTTGACCTACCGGGGAGGTGAGCCGTTTTTCTATCGACTGAGTGCGCACAGCGGATCCAATCCCGAGTATGTGTTGCCGCTGAGCGGTCAGGCGGGGAGGCTCACTGAGTTTCACGTCTTTGGTCACAACCTCCCCAATTCCAGCCGAAGTGACATGACGGAAGCTCAAGGGGCCGTTCTAGACTATCTGAGATCCACCTGGGCCCTTCCGGAAGAACCAGGAAATGAGACTCCCATGCACGCCACACGACCCTCGCGGTGGGGGAGCAGGGGGTTGCCTGGTATTCTCTTCACGGCCCTTCGATCTGGAAACGGAATTCCCGGGTCCCGGATTCGACTGTCACCGTTTGCTACGGTGGTTGAAGAGGAGTTGGTCGAGGAAGCCCGAGGCCCTCAGCCCATCACCGTGCCCGTTTCGGTCTCCGGCATGTTCTATCCTCGATATGACGAGGATCATTACGATTTCGACGCCAAGAAGGGGGAACGTTATTGGATCGATTTGTGGTCTTCCCGGTTGGGGTATGAGACCAGTCCCATCATCATCGTGGAGCAAATCAACCGAAGCGAAGATGGAACGGAGACCTTGAAGCCGATCGCCGAATTTGCCAAACCGACGAGAAACCTCAGTGAACGAGCCTTTCCGGTATACTCGCGGGATCCCCAGGGCCTGCTCACGGTCAAGGATGACGGACGCTACCGGGTGACCGTGGCGGATCTCTTCAATGTCAGTCAGGATGTTCCCGGACGCATCTACGAGCTTCAAATTCGACCTCCGTCGCCTCGTGTTCGCGGGTTTA
>DEAY01000208.1 GCA_002348345.1 Verrucomicrobia bacterium UBA2970 | reverse complement strand
GTTCTTGCTTCGGTTTGGGGTTCGTCACCAAAAGGATGAACTGATCGAGATGGTCGCCCATACCTGCAAGCGAATGGCCCGGGGAGGAATGAATGACCAGTTAGGAGGGGGGTTTGCCCGATACTCCGTCGATGGCCAGTGGCGGGTGCCCCACTTCGAAAAGATGCTCTACGACAATGCCCAATTGGCAATTCTCTACCTGGATACCTTTTTGGTGACCGGGGATCCCCTTTTCTCGAAAGTCGTCGAAACGACGTTGGATTACGTGCGGCGTGACATGACCCATCCGGAGGGAGGATTCTACTCTGCCGAGGATGCCGACAGTGAGGGAAAGGAGGGTAAATTCTATTGCTGGACCCTCGCTGAACTCCGAACGCGATTGAGTGAGTCGGAGCTGGATGTTTTCGCCCGTTATTACGGGGTCACTGAAAAAGGAAACTTTGTCGACCATAGCGATCCTGATCCGTTGCTGAATCAGAATGTCTTGAACGTTTCCCATTCCCTGAGTATCGAGGAAATGAAGGTCCTGAATCGGGCCAGCGAGAAAGCCTTTCTCTTCCGCGAACAACGGGTTCGGCCTCATTTGGATGACAAGGTTTTGGCATCATGGAATGGGTTGATGCTGAGTGCCATGGCCCGGGCCTACGGCGTTCTGGGGAGAATTGAGGATCTCCACTCGGCGGAGCGATGCTTTGGTTTTCTCCATCGCCGCCTTTGGGATCCCCACTCGAAGCAACTCTTTCACCGGTGGCGGGATGGGGAGAGCGATCGAGTTCAACTGCAGCAAGCCTATGCCTTTCTGATGAGCGGGTTGATCGACCTATACGAGGTCTCGCTCAAACCGGAGTATTTGTCGTTTGCGGTTGAGTTGGCAGACGCCATGATCCTCAGGTTTTATGATCACGAGCATGGGGGGTTCTGGCAGTGTGATTCCCAAGGGAGTGAGCGGATTCTGAGCCTCAAGGAAGACTATGATGGGGTGGAGTCGTCGGGTAACTCGGTCGCGATGCTCGTGCTCCAAAAACTGGAGGCAATCACCGGACGTTCTGACTATTCCCAATCTGTCGCCGCTTGTTTCGAGGCATTCGCCGAGAGTCTCGATCAGCGACCCCAGGCGGTTCCCATGATGCTTCTGGCTTTGGATTTTCGTTTGGATCCACCAAAGCGGGTGGTGATTCAGGGACGGCCCGGATCGGAGGCAAGCGATGCATTGGTGAGAGCGGTTCACTCCGTATATCAACCGAACAAGGTCGTCATGGGCACGGCGGGGGCAGTCGATCCCTTCGTGAGCAACTTGGCGGAACGTGATGGTGGGACTCGCGCCTTCCTTTGCTCGGGCGATGCGTGTCATGGGGCCACCGACTCGACTCAGGAAATCATCCAGTTTCTTCAATCCTAGGACTCGCATTTTGGGGGAGGTTTTGGCCATCCTGTTGGCGGTGACCACGAGAGGCAGAGATATGGGAAGGTCGATTCAATGATCCCTGAGATCAGGGAGTATAGTCAGCGTTTGTTGGACGGGGCGGACTTCTCGGGTTTGTCCGAGAAGAAGTACGATAAGCGTCTTCTCAAGTTACGAGCGGACTTAATGAAGGTGCAGCGCAAATTACAAGATGCGCCCAATCCGGTTATCGTCATGGTTTCCGGCGTGGATGGGGCCGGAAAGGGCCAAGCCATCGCCCTTCTCAACGAATGGTTGGATCCGAGGGATCTGTCGACTCACAGCTTTTGGGATCTTTCCAATGAGGCCATGCAACGCCCCCGTTTTTGGCGGTTTTGGGATGCGCTTCCGAAACGAGGAAAAATCGCGATTTGGTTTGGTGGCTGGTATGCAGAGCCGTTGATTGAGGCCGTGCACCGGCGGACGAGGTCAGAGGCCCTTGAGGAATCCCTGAAGGATATCCTTAATCAGGAGAAAGCGCTCGCAGCGGATGGCGCGATCATTCTTAAATTCTGGTTTCATCTGACCAAGAAGGAACAAAAGGAGCGTCTGCGCCATCTTTACGAGAAGCCCAATGAGCATTGGCGAGCGATGAGCGACGACTGGAAACATCATAGCCTTTATGATCGATTTGAATCGGCGGCTTCGTTGATCATGGAGAGAACCCATTTTGAGGGATGTCCATGGATCTTTGTTCCCTCGGCCGATCCCTATAAACGGAACCTGACCTTTGCGAACCATCTCGTGAAGACCTTGGAGCGGGTGAGCGCTCCGAGTCATGTGGCGGCGCTTCATCCGAGCCACTCTCCGGCGGCTTACACCCCATCGAGGTCGCGAGCCTTGGCCGAAGTCGATCTTGATCAGAGGATCAGCCGCGAGGAGTATGATCAGAAACTGGTGGCGGTTCAGTCGAATCTCCATCGCCTTTTTTGGAAAGCTTACGAGCATCGCCTTTCTACCGTGCTCGTTTTTGAAGGATGGGACGCGGCCGGAAAAGGAGGGGCGATTCGGCGGGTGACCGCTGCCATCGACCCGCGACTTTTCAGAATCGTCCAAGTCGGCCCCCCGACCCTGGAGGAGCATGCCTACCACTACCTTTGGCGTTTTTGGCGGGATCTTCCTCGTGATGGCCGAATTGCCATTTTTGATCGGTCATGGTACGGGCGCGTTCTGGTGGAGCGGGTCGAAGGGTTTGCGACCGAGGGGGAGTGGCAGCGGGCCTACAGCGAGATCAACGAATTCGAAAAAGAGGTGAGTCTGCACGGAACGGTGATCCTCAAATTCTGGATTCACATTAGTGGCGAGAGGCAATTGAATCGCTTTCGGGCGAGACAGGAGATGCCCCACAAGCAGCACAAGATCACCGAGGAAGATTGGAGGAATCGTGAGCGATGGTCTGACTATGAACGAGCGGTAAACGACATGGTGGCCTATTCGGACACGCCCGAGGCCCCTTGGACGTTGATCGCTGGAAACAACAAGCGGTTTGCACGGATTCAGACGATTGAAGCGATTTGTCGACGCCTCGAACAAGCCCTGGGAAAACGCCCTTGATCGGGGCTTCCCTGGAGATTCTCTCCCCGATGGCTTGGGGAGTGTGCCTGGGCCTTCTCTGGACTTTTGGTTTCCCCGATCAGGCCGACGGTGGTGATTTCCAGGGGTCGACCCATTTGATCGAGTTTGAACGGAATCCGATTCGGTATTCGACCTCCTCCTCAGAGACAGCCGTGGATCGGTTGTCCCGCCAATGGTCGGAGGAGGGTCATTCGTTGGCTTATCATTCCGGGAGCGGTTATTTGGAGGGTTTGCTTGAGGCGCTTGATATTGCACCAGCCAGTCAGGTCCTGGTGTTTGCGAAATCCTCTGCTCAACGAGACCTCATCAGTCCGAGGAACCCTCGAGCGATTTACTTCAACGACGAGGTCTACGTGGGTTTTATCCCAGGGGCGCCGCTGCTTGAACTCACCGCTGCCGACGCTCGCTTGGGAACCGTTTTTTATACCATGGAACAGCGGCGCCAGAAGTTGCCCAGGTTTGAGCGGACGAGTCAATGCCTTGAATGTCATGCGGCTTCGCGCACCATGGGGGTTCCGGGGCATTTATTCCGGTCGTTTTCGGTCGATGACCAGGGATTCGTGGATTTCACGGCACTGGGGGATCAGATGACCCATCGACTCCCGTTTGCGGAGCGTTTTGGAGGGTGGTATGTCTCGGGCGACCCTGTTGTTGAACAGGGTCACGGGAGATGGCTGGCGGATTCAGATGAGTTGGATTTTGATCCAGGGGCTTTTCCGGGGGAGGGAAGCGATGTGGTGGCGATGATGGTGTTGGGCCATCAGGTTCATTTTCACAACTATGTGACACGCTTGAATTTCGAGGCTCGGATTGCCTTGCGACAATATGGGCACACACGCTATCTCAGGGCGCAGATTGAAGCTTTTCTCCGTTATCTCTTGTTTGTCGACGAAGCGCCGTTCCCGTCGCCGATTTCGGGCTCGTCGGCGTTTTCGGAGAGTTTCGGAAAGCGTGCGAAACCGGATTCCCAGGGGCGATCGCTGCGCGATTTTGATCTCGAGGACCGGCTCTTCAAGTATCGATGCAGTTACCTGATTGGTGGAGAACCGTTCGAGGGACTCGAAACGTCGGTGCGTCGCCAGGTCTGTCGACGGCTTCAGCAAATTCTGGAGAAGGAATCCGCGCCGCCCCCCTTTGATCACCTGGATGGGGTGGAGCGGAGAGCGATCCACCGGATCCTGAGTGAGACTCGCCCCGGGGTGGTTGCGTTGTGGGCTCAGAATTGAATCATGGGAAGGGTCATGATGACCCGCGAGGGGCGCGAAACCTTGGGCTCCGAAGGTTTGAGTTGATCGAGAGCGAATGAAGGAGGCACGAGTTGACCTGAAAGACATTTGGAGGGCTGACCCGGTGGTCGATTTGTTTTGAACTGCGGGGGGAGGTTTTTATGGTGAGAAGGACGTGGTTGTGAAAAGGCTAGGCGAGGAAGCTCAGATGGAATGGGAGATCGAGATTCGACACCTTTACCGGTCCGATGGGCACCGGTTCGTCGGACGACACGGGAAACAACCGCTCGACTTCCCGATGACGGTGTGTGAACAGATCGAATGTATTTCCGGAAAGGGAATCGTCGGTGACCGCTATTTCGACTATCGCAGAGATTACAAGGGGCAACTGACCCTTTTTTCCTACGAGGTTTTTCAGGATCTCAATCAACATTTTGGAATCGATGATCGGGGTCCCCAGGTTTTCCGTCGGAATGTGATCGTCTCGGGCGTGGATTTGAATCGGTTGATCGGCAGAACCTTCAGGATTGGCGGAGTTGAATTATCCGGCGTTGAGGAGGCAAAACCGTGTTATTGGATGAATCAGGCCTACTGTGAGGGGGCGGAGGCCTGGTTGCGAGGACTAGGAGGCTTGAGGGCGAGGATTCTCACCGATGGCGAATTGACATTGGGACGGGAGCGCCTAGAGATCGTCGAGTAAAGAAAAAGCAAGCCCGTGGGCTTG
>DEAY01000232.1:2780-3479 GCA_002348345.1 Verrucomicrobia bacterium UBA2970 | reverse complement strand
CAAGCAAGGCTTCTAGTAAACCCCCTTTCACGGCCGGATCGAGGTGGAGGATCAAGGTCGTTCCCACCTGAAACCTGCGTCCCGGGGAGTCGGCTCGCTCAACGGTCATCCATCCCGGGGGGTCGCTTGGCGAGGGAAGCGCCTGGTATTGAACCTGGCTTGGTTCCTTGAGTGGGTAGAGATTGAGAGGATGCCCGTTCGCGCTTAAGGTCAGGAGGATGCCTCCCATTGAGGCGGTAAACGACCCACAAGATCTCAGAAATTCGGAAATGAAAGTACCCCCCCGCTTGGTCATGGAACAACTCTTTCGAGAGCGAGGGCAGCATAATCCGTGCGACCTCCCCTTCAAGGTAATTCCCACACTCTGGGCAGTCGACGCGATCTGTGCTTAACTGTGGCCGTGAACGAAGGACGGGAGGAACTGGAGGCGAGACTTGAACGATTGCAGCGCTTCTACGAGGTGAGCAATGTCATTCATTCATCGCTTGATCCCAATCAGGCGCTCGACCTGATCCTGGGACAGGCGGTGGAGCTGACGGGGGCCAATTCCGCCTCCGTCTCCTTGGTCAACCCCACGACGGGCCTTCTGGAACTCGAAGCGTCCCACGGCTTGCCCTCCAGTTCGGCGGGACTGCGCTTGAGAATCGGCCAGGGGATCACGGGGTGGGTTGCCCGGATGGGGAAGCCGGCGCGATCGGG
>DEAY01000232.1:0-2378 GCA_002348345.1 Verrucomicrobia bacterium UBA2970 | reverse complement strand
CCGATGGATATCCGGGGCGAGGTGAGAGGCGTGTTGAATGTCGATTCTGATTTGCCCGATGCGTTTGGCGAGGATGATGAAACGCTTCTCGTCGAACTTGCCCTTCATGCGGCCAAGGTCATTCACAACACCTGGCTTTATGAACAGATTCGATTCAAGGCCCGGATGTTTGAATCTCTGGCATCGGTCAATCAAGCGATTCAATCCACGGTCAACCTCGAAGAGGCGTTGGATGCGATCACCCGTGAAGCCCGAACCCTCATGTCGGTCAAGCTCTGTTCCTTGCTGATGTTGGATGAGACTGGCGAGGCATTGGAACTTCGATCGGCGATTGGGGCGGGAGAGCCCTATGTCGGCAAGCCGCGATTGAATATTCGAGAAAGTATCGCGGGGAGTGTCGTTCGGAGCCGGCGCCCGGTCCAGGTGCTCGATGTGCGTGCATCTGGTATTTACCAACAGACGGCGGTGGCTGAGGTGGAGGGGCTGGTTTCCTTGCTTTGCGTCCCCTTGATTCACGGGACCACCTGCATTGGCGTGCTCAACGTCTATACCGGGAAACGTCACAGCTTTTCGGATGAAGAGATTCGAATTCTGACCGCCTTCGCCTCGGCTTCGGCGAATGCGATTGAAAAGGCCCGTTTGCATGACCGGTTGCGAGGGATTGAAGAGAAACTGCGTCAGAATGAGAAGTTATCGGTCCTGGGATTACTGGCGGCGGAGATTGCGCATGAAATTCGGAATCCGTTGACGGTCATGAAGATGATCTATCATGCCCTGCGGTTGGATTTCTCAGAGGACGATCCTCGGGCCAAGGACGCCCGGGTCCTGGGCGAGAAGATGGACCATCTCAATCGGATCGTCGAACGGATCCTGACCTTCGCCAAACAAGGCGATCCCCAGTGGGAGACGGTGGACGTTAACATCCTATTGGATGATTTGGCGCTGTTGACCCGTCACAAACTGAAGCAACACGGGATCCAACTGCGGCGGGAATTGGGCGGAGATGTTCCCCGTTTGGAGGCCGATGCCACGAAGTTAGAGCAGGCCTTTCTCAATCTGACGCTGAATGCGATCGAGTCGATGCCGGACGGAGGTCTGCTGACGATCCGCACCTCGATCCATGGCGGTGTCGATGAGGAAAGCAGTCGGGTGTGGATCGAGTTCATCGACACCGGAGAGGGGATGAGCGAGCGATCGATGGCCAAGGCGTTCTCGTCGGTCTTGGATAGCCAAAAACCGACGGGAACGGGTTTGGGGCTCGCCATCGTGAGCCGCATCATCGAGGCGCACTCGGGAGAAATCAAACTGAAGTCGGCCCTGGGCAAGGGGACGACCTTCTTGGTGGTGTTGCCGATCAAGCAAACCAAGAGCCCCGAATCCCCGCCGAGCGCGGCTGCGCTCCGAGAGGGAGAGGGCTGATGTGAATCTCCGGGCTGCGGGCCCGGTCAGGATCTCCCGCCTTGGCGGCTAGAGATACTCGTTGATGATGCCCTCCAGGAGTTCTTGGCGGCCGCTGGTGTTCTTGGCGAGTTTGCCCTTCTTGAGGACATACTTCTCAAGCTCCTGAAAGTTCGCCTTCCCCGACTCGATTCGAGCCCCGATCCCCTGGTTCCATGAACGGTAGCGTTCGGCGATAAAGTCGTCTAGGCGACCGTCCGCTCGGATCGCCGCGGCGACCCGAAGTCCCCGAGCAAATGCATCCATCCCCACGATGTGGCCATGAAAAAGATCGATGGGTTCGAAACTCTCCCGGCGCACCTTGGCGTCGAAATTGACGCCGCCCGTGGCGAGGCCGCCGTTTTTCAAAATGGACAGCATGCATTGGGTGGTCAAGTAGACATCGGTCGGGAACTGGTCGGTATCCCACCCAAGCATTAAGTCGCCGGTGTTGGCATCGATCGAGCCCAAGGCACCCGCTGCGGCAGCGACCTCGAGTTCGTGATGCATTGTATGGCCTGCCAAGGTTGCATGGTTGGTTTCCACATTGAGCTTGAAGTGGTCCAAAAGATCATACTCACGGAGAAAATTAAGGCAGGCGGCGACATCGGAATCGTACTGATGCTTGGTAGGCTCCTTTGGCTTCGGCTCGATATAGAAAGGGCCCTTGAATCCGATTTTCTTCTTGTAATCAACGGCCATTTGGAGAAAGCGGCCCAGGTGATCCATCTCCCGCTTGAGATGGGTGTTGAGAAGGGTGGAATAGCCCTCTCGTCCGCCCCAGAAGACATAACCTTCACCCTTGAGTTCCTTGGTCACTTCGAGCGCCTTCTTGACCTGGGCACCCGCAAAGGCGAAGACGTCCGCATTGCAACTGGTGGCGGCACCATGTACGTAGCGAGGATGGGCGAAGAGGCAGGCCGTGCCCCAGAGGAGCTTGA
>DEAY01000470.1 GCA_002348345.1 Verrucomicrobia bacterium UBA2970 | reverse complement strand
CCGTCGGTCAGGTTGACGGCATTCGAACTCCCCATGATCGCAAGGACGGTGACGCCGATTCCTACCCAGGCCACATCCTGCAAAAACGGGTATTTGAGGAAGGGAACCATGATGTCAGACACCAGGGATTTAGTTTCCGGAAGCACCCACAAATAAACCGCCACGCTGGCGGCCAGAATCAATTGCACCCATAGTTTCACATGGGACTTCGCCCCGGCATGATCCTGCTTCGTGACCTTGAGATAGTCGTCGTAGAATCCCAGGGCGGATAGAACGATGAGGGACAGCAAGGTCAGGAGCACAAAAGCATTCCACTGAGCCCACAAGAGGGCGGAGAGGTCGAGAGAAAGGACGATCAGCACGCCCCCCATCGTCGGTGTGCCCCGCTTATCGATCACCCGGACCATGCCGCCTGCCGCTTCGGCCTTGTCCACGTAATTCTGTCGAAACTTGAGCGACTTCAACCAATCAATCACGTAAGGAGCCAACAACCACGAAAGGACCAGGGCGGTAAAAGCCGCGCCAATGCTCCGCACGGTGATATAGCGAAAAACCCGCAACCCCGAGAGCGGCTCCTCCCACGGGGTTCCGGATACGATATCCAGGACATAAAGATGAAGGTAGTAAAACATCCGATCCGCTACGCCCCTTGGCCCGATGGTGTTAGAGTTTCCATGCTAGAGGTCATTACCCTTGTTCTCGTTGAGTCGCGACCGCAACGCCGAGGTCAACCGTTCAAGCCCCGATCGGCGCGACGCCTTGATCAATACCGAATCGCCCGCCCGAACAAGTCCCGCGAGCCGGTCCAGGACCCGATCAAAGATCTGTTCCATATCTGCGAACGACGCCACCCACTCGTGCCCCTCCTGTCGAGCGCCGTCCTCGACGTACTCGCCATAGTGACCCAGGGCCGTAATCGAATCGATTCCGCAGCGGGCGGCGACCTTGCCCACCTCACGATGGGAGGATTCGCTGAACTCACCCAACTCTCCCATTTCACCGATCACCGCGTGTCGTCGACCTTGGCAGGGATAGGCGCGCAAGGTTTCCAGCGCCGCGATCATCGAATCCGCATTGGCATTGTAGGTATCATTGAAAAGGGTAACCCCCCCGACGACCTCCCACTCGGCCCGCATACGCTCCGGCTCACATCGCCGCACGCCTTCTTGAAGCGCCTCCACGGTCAACCCCATCTCCACACCAACGGCGATGGCCAACCCGAGGTTCAGCATCTGGTGACGCCCGACCACTTTGGCGGTAAAGTCGCAGCTCCCGCCCAATGAATCGTGGCACACCGTGAAGCGACTCCCAGAGGATCCCATCGTTCCTTCCTGAATCCTCCATTCGTTCCGATCGGAGAACCCCACGGTCACCACTCGAGCGGAAACCCTTGAAACGATGGACTCAAGGTGGGAGGCATCCCCGTTCACAACAAACAGGCCATTTTCAGGAAGGCATTCCCCCAGAAACCCCTTCTCATGAGCGATGGCATCCACGGATCCAAAGAACTCCAGATGGCTTCGGCCAATCGAAGTCAAGACGCCGATCGTTGGTTGAATCATCTCCGCCAGCGGTTTGATTTCACCCGGATGATTCGTGCCCAGTTCCAGGACAGCCACTTCACTCCGCGTTTCCAGATTGAGAAGGGACAAGGGAACGCCCACCTCATTGTTGAAGCTGGCCGGACTCGAACAAACACGAAAAGATTGCCCCAGAACCGCCCGCAAGAAGTGTTTTGTCGATGTCTTTCCGTTCGATCCGGTGACTCCAATGACCGGAAGATCGAAGGCTTTTCGATATCGGGCACCGAGCCGACCCAGCGCGGCGCGGGAATCGGCGACACGAATCTGGGCGAAACCATCGATGCGGGACCCGATTCGATGAGACTCGACCAGGCAGGCTCCCGCCCTACGCCCAATCTCATCGCTCAAGAATTCATGGGCGTCAAAACGATCACCCACGAGGGCAATAAAGAGTTCGCCCCGCGAAATCGCACGGGAATCCGTGCTAATGCCGGTCACCCGAGACTCGGGACTCGCATTTCGCAGTTCCCCGTTCGTAGCATCAGCGATAAACCTCAAGCTGCGAGTCTCCATCACGATGCCAACCTCACTTCCCCGGGAATGAACCCAAGATTCTCCAATGCCTTTTCGACATAGATCCGGTCGTCAAACGGAATCACGGCCCCATCGATTTCCTGATAGGTTTCATGGCCTTTCCCGGCAATCAGAACGACATCTCCAGGCTCGGCTTCTCTCAGGATGCCTTCGATCGCACGCCGTCGGTCGTATTCAACGTTCCAGGGATGACCACCTACGGATTGAACACCGGAGAGAATCTGACGGATAATCTGTTCAGGCGCCTCCATGCGGGGATTGTCGTTGGTGATCCACGAGCCATCAGCCAATCGAGCCGCAATCCGTCCCATTTCATACCGCTTCCCCTCATCCCGCCCGCCCCCGCAACCAAAGAGCACCAGCAACCGACCCGATGAGGTTCGGCGCAAGGTCTCCAACACTCGCCTAAGGGCATCGGCGGTGTGGGCATAATCAACAAAAACGGAAAAGGGTTGCCCTTGATTCAGCCGCTCCAAACGACCCGGTATCGGAGGAAGACTCTCGAGTGCCTCCACCATCGATGACAATGGCATCCCCATCTCACTTCCCATCGCCAGCGCTGCCAGGCTATTCTGGACGTTGTAGCCCCCCACCATCGGCAAAACGACATCCAAAGCCTCTTCTCCGGCCAGCACCGTAAAGTGAGTGGCATGTTTTTGAAGTCGAAGTCCCACCGCCGAGTAAGAGAGCGGGCGGGCATGTTGCAAGCCGTAGCTTAGCTGGGGGACCTCTCGAAACTCTTTCGCCAATCGCCGGCCAAATCCGTCATCCAGATTAAGGATGATGGCCCGCCCGGGATCCCCCGGATGAATCATCTCAAAAAGACGGCGTTTCGCAACGAAGTAGGACTCCAAGTCAGAATGGTAATCGAGGTGATCACGAGTCAAATTGGTAAATGCCGCCAGATTGAAGTCGACACTGGAAACGCGTTCTTGAACCATGGCGTGAGAACTGACCTCCATCACCACATGGCGACAACCGACCCCAATCATGTCCCCGAGCAAGCGGTGGAGTTCGACCGGCTCAGGCGTGGTCCGATTGGCCGGAATATGCCGATCGCCGACTTCATAACGCACCGTTCCAATCAAACCACAGGCTTCGCCATGGGATCGGAGCAGGTGGCGGAGAATGAACGAGACCGTCGTCTTCCCGTTCGTACCGGTGATTCCCACCACCTTCAGTTGACGGCTGGGATGGCCATACCAAGCCGATGCCAACTGCGAGAGAGCCCGACGCGGCCGTGGCACGTGGACAAAGGTTCTCTTCCCGACGGAGGGGCCAAGCTCGTTCCCAAAGATGACGCTCGCCCCTCGCTCGAGCGCTTCCCCCACGTAACGGTGGCCGTCGTCGCCGGTTCCTGCAACCGCCACGAATCCCATTCCAGGGACGACTCGTCTGGAGTCGCTCGTGATCCCAGTCATCATCACATCCGGAGTCCCAGCCACATTCGGGTCATCGAGATGATCCAAAAGGCTCGTTAAAGTCTGGCCGGTTGCGTTCATCAATCGCTCAGCGTCTGGCGTAATCCACCGCTCCTGGGCTCCCGGGTAACGTGGTTTCGAGTCGAATCTCCCGAGAGGGAACGATGTTCAAATAATTAGCGAGCCGCGTTGCGATCGCCTTAAACACGGGCCCTGAAATCACCCCGCCGTAAATGCTTCCCTTGGGTTCATTGAAGATCACGGAAATCACCACTTCCGGGCGTTCCGCCGGAAAAAACCCAATAAACGATGCGTAATACTTGCTCCGCGTGTACCCCACTCCAGGGAGATACTTTCGGGCCGTTCCCGTTTTCCCTGCCACCGTATAATGCTCCAATCGGGCCCGCGTCGCGGTCCCCCCCTCCATCACAACCGTCTTGAGTGCTTCGGTCATCTCGGCAGCGGTTTCGGGACCAATCACTCGGCGAATGCGCTCAGGATGATAGTTCATCACGATCTGGCCCTCATGGTCAGAAAGGTGACGAACCAGCATGGGACTCATCAACCATCCCCCGTTGGCAATGACACACATTGCCAGAGTCATCTGGAGCGGCGTCACCGCCACCTCGTAGCCGATGGGAATCCTCGAAATCGAAAGCCCCGACCACTGGTCCACTCCGCGGAGGGTGCCTGTCCGCTCCGCCGGGAGGCCCACCCCGGTCACATCGCCGATCCCAAATCGCTTCAGGTAGGCATGGAGTCGATCCTCTCCCAACCGACGCGCAACCTTGAAGGCCCCAATATTGGAGGATTTTTTTAGGATATCCCGAACCGACAAAATCGAGTAGCGATGGTCATCCGTCAGCGAGCGACCCCGGAAGAAAATGTGACCATTCTCGCAATCAAACTGCGAGTTCAGAGTCACCGCATCGCCGTCCAGTGCGGATGCAATCGAGATGACTTTGAAGGTCGAACCCGGCTCGAACTGATCGCTGATTGCACGGTTTCGACGATGAGCCACCGGAAAATCTCCCGGACGATTGGGATCATAACTCGGATAATTCGCCAACGCTAGGATCGCTCCCGTCTGGGGTTGCATGACGACGACCGTGGCGGTCAACGGCCTCGACTG
>DEAY01000314.1:2533-3974 GCA_002348345.1 Verrucomicrobia bacterium UBA2970 | reverse complement strand
GCGCACGCCACATCTCGCCCGCGAAAACATGTACAAAACATCGGGGCACCTCCCCTACTACGCCGAGAGCATGTTTCCGCCAATGGAGGTGAAGGACGATGATCCGGACAAGCCGACCGACCGGATTTATCTCAAGGCGATGAACTGCCCGCATCACCACAAGATTTTCTCCGCCACGCCCCGCAGTTATCGCGAATTGCCCTTGCGACTGGCCGAATACGGCACCTGCTATCGCTACGAGCAATCTGGAGAGCTCATGGGGTTGATGAGGGTGCGATCCATGCAGATGAACGATGCACACATTTACTGCACGCCTGATCAATTCGCGGATGAATTCAAGGCGGTCAATGAAATGTATCTCAAATATTTCAAGGTCTTTGGATTCGAGAAATACCAGATGCGATTCAGTACACACGATCCGGAGCGCCTGGGTGACAAGTTTGTGGATGAACCTGCCTTGTGGAAAAAAACCGAGGATATGGTGAGGGAAGTGTTGATTGAATCCGGTATTGATTATGTCGAAATCCCCAACGAGGCGGCATTCTATGGGCCCAAGATCGATGTTCAAGTCTGGAGCATTTCCGGACGTGAGTTCACCATCGCGACCAATCAGGTGGATTTTGCCGTGCCGCCTCGCTTCGGGCTCGGCTACAAAACGCCTGAAAACACGCTGGCCACACCGCTTTGCATTCATCGCGCGCCGCTGGGAACCCACGAGCGGTTTATTGCCTTCTTGATTGAACACTATGCGGGAAACTTTCCCCTCTGGTTGGCGCCTGAGCAGGTCAGGGTTCTGCCCATTGGTGAAGAGCCGGTAGGATTCGCCCGAGAAGTGCATCAAACCCTCAGGGACTGCGGAATCCGCGCCGAGATCGACGCCGGACGAGATAAGATCAATGGGAAGATTCAGAATGCGGAGCAGGCCAAGGTGCATAGCATGCTGGTGATCGGGAATCGGGAATCGGCATCCCGTTCGGTGTCCCTTCGAGTCCACGGAAAAGGCAATCAGGGAGTTCAATCCTTTGAAGAATGTCTCGCAGCTCTGCGGGAGTCGATTCGACTCCGCTCACCCTGATCGTTCCGTCATTCGAGGGTGGTCCGGCGGACCTTGGGTTCCATTAGGATCGTTTTTTTCGATGCCTGGGAATCGGACGTGGACAATTAAGCGGCCGTTTTTCATAGTCACCGATTGATGAAATCAATGACCGGACATGGACGAGGCGAAGCGGTATTCAAGGGCTTCAAGGCCTCAGTGGAGGTTTCGGCGGTCAATCGCAAGCAGTTGGAGATTCATGTGAACCTGCCGCGCGAGTTTGATGGGCTCGAGGCGGCGGTGCGAGGGCGGGTTCAACAAAAGGTCTCGCGCGGAAGGGTGACCGTCCGGGTGGCCGTTGCGACCGCGGGCGGGGGTGAGGTGAACCGGGTGGTGATCAACCGCGAG
>DEAY01000314.1:0-2139 GCA_002348345.1 Verrucomicrobia bacterium UBA2970 | reverse complement strand
CTCTCAGTTGAGGCCTTGATGCGAGTGCCTGGCGTGGTTCGATTGGAGTCCGGTCTCGAGGATCCCGAGTCCGTTCTTCCTGCGGTCAGGAAGGCAACCGACAAGGCCTTGACCGGGTTTCTTGCCATGCGAAGGGTGGAAGGGCGAGAACTTGGGGGGGATCTTGAAAAGCGCATTCAACTGGTTTCGAAGGCGGTCGGGCGGGTGAAGAAACGGGCTCCCCAGGTGCTGGTGCGTTACCGGACCCAACTCATTGAACGCGCCAGAACTGCGGGGCTGGAGTTCGGGGGGGCGGACGAGGAGCGTCTCTTGAAAGAGATTGTCCTTTTTTCGGATCGATCCGATCTTACTGAGGAATTGACCCGCCTCGAGAGCCACTTTCAGCAGTTTCATCGATTGGCTGGGAGTTCGCAACCCGTCGGCCGCACGCTGGATTTCCTCGCGCAGGAGATGAACCGTGAGGTCAACACGGTTGGATCGAAAGCCAACGACGCCAGGATTTCCAAGGAAGTCGTCCTTATGAAGACGGAATTGGAGAAGTTCCGCGAGCAGGTTCAGAACGTGGAATGAGTGGAACCGAGCCAGGCCTTCTGCTGCTGATCTCGGCGCCTTCGGGTGCGGGCAAGACCACCGTGTGCCAGAATCTACTGGCGGCGGATTCCAATCTCGTCCGGGCGGTCACCTGTACGACGCGCGCGGCTCGCGAGGGTGAGCAGAATGGGCGCGATTACTATTTTCTCAGTGAAGAGGAGTTTCATGCCAGGCTCGAGCGAGGGGAGTTCCTCGAATCGGCATTGGTCTATGGCAATCGTTACGGGACTCTCAAATCCGAGATCGAACGGCTCTTGGTGAAGGGGCAGAATGTGCTCCTCAACATCGATGTTCAGGGGGTGGCGAATCTCAGGGACTGCGCCGCCCGGGAACCACTTCTGGCGCGTTCATTGGTCACGGTTTTTTTGACGCCTTCCTCGTGGACCGAACTGGAACGCCGTCTGCGGATCCGGGGTTCGGATTCGGACCGTGTCATTGAGGCGCGGCTCCGCAGTGCTGCCGATGAGCTTGCCGCGTCGTTCCGGTTCGACTATCTGGTCTTGAGCGAATCGATGGACGAGGACCGGCGCCGGATCGAATGCATTCTGACCGCCGAAATGCTCAGACGGCACCGGGTGAAGCTTCCTGCCGCGCTCGAGAGGGAGGCCAAGGAAAGGGAACGTTGTGGCTAAACAAGTGGTGTTGGGCGTCACCGGGTCAATCGCCGCCTACAAGGCGGTGGATCTTGCCTCGCTGTTGACGAAAGCGGCCTGCGAGGTGGACGTCGTGCTCACCCAGGACGCGCAACAGTTCATCACGCCGCTGCCCTTCAAGACCTTGACGCGCCGACCGGTGCTGACCAATCTTTATGCTGAGGAAGAAGGCTGGAAGCCGAGTCACGTCCGTGTGGCGGATGAGGCGGACCTCCTCGTGATTGCGCCGGCGACGGCGAACAATCTGGCCAAGCTCGCTCATGGCTTGGCGGATGACGCCCTCACTTGTATTGCGCTTGCCTTGAACCCCGAGGTGCCGGTGCTCATCGCGCCGGCCATGAATCGAAAAATGTGGGCGCATCCGGCGACTCAAAGCAACGTCGGTATGCTGAGGGAACGGGGGGTCGAGTTCATTGGCCCCGAAGAGGGAATGCTCTCCTGTGGGGATGAGGGGATGGGACGCCTCTGGAATGTCGAGGGAATCAGTCAAAAGGCAATGGAAATGCTCTCGGCATCAGAGAAATAGTGTGACAGAGGTTTTTAAAAGAATCGGCGCGTTTTTCAAGAAACGGTGGCCCGATCTGGAAGCGGCCAACGATCCCCATTCCCGGCAAGTAGCCTTTCGACTGCGTCTGGTCGAGCGGAATTTCGGGCTTCCGGTCAGGGCTTCCGCTCTTATTTTGATCGGATATTATCTCTTTCAGACCAGATGGTTCGACGTCCGGATTGAAACCGACAGGGAAGTGCTCTTGGCGCTGGTTCGTTATTTCTACGTCATCTATCTCCTCCTGAGTCTTGCGACCGGGATTATGCTCTCGGGAATGGAGCAATTGCCAATCCGCTTCAGTCAGTTTGTTGTCCTGATCGTCGCGGTGATGGATATTCTCTTTGTCGC
>DEAY01000360.1:736-4058 GCA_002348345.1 Verrucomicrobia bacterium UBA2970 | reverse complement strand
CTTGTTCGGAGACTTCCTGCACTGCGTCCAAACGCGGGAAACCCCGTTCCGGGATATCGAAAGTGCTCATCGCGCTTGCACCATGTGCCATATCGGAAATATCGCGCTGTGGCTCGACCGCCCCCTAAAATGGGATCCGAACCGGGAACAGTTCCTCGGCGACGAAGAAGCCAATTCGTGGGTCCGCCGTGAGAAGAGAGCGCCCTGGACCGTCTAGGTCACAACCGCCCTATCCTTCCCAAGTCGCGATCGGACCGAAGCCTTCCCTTCGGGATTTCACCGCGGTCCCTTTCTCGTGCCTCCCCCCCACAACCGCTCCACTTAGGAAGCCACCCTGGCGACCGATGGCCGAAGGCGACCTACCAGCGGAAAGCCAGACTGAGACCTGTCAGGGAGATCGCTTTCATCAGTTCACCCAATGACATTGAGCTCGACCCTGACACGATTATCATCTAATTTCACCCCACGGGTTGAGCTGTTACCGTTGCTTTCCGCTTATTTAAGGCCCCCTTTAAGAGGACAGCTCAAAACCTCCGCCGATGTCATTGAAACGCCACCAGCCCTCCCGACCACCCGCGAGCCTACTCCTCTGGATGGTTTTCGGCTGCGGCCTGGCCGGCTTGGCAAATGCGCATAACGGTCGGGCTGCGGTCGCCCATCTTCTTCAAGGCATCCAAATCGACGGCGATTTCGCCGACTGGCCTCCCACGACTCAGGTTCACCCCATCCGTAGAATCGTGTCCGGAGAAAACCCCAAGAATGCGGACGATCTGACGGCCGGTTTTCGGGTTGGGTTCGATCGAATCCAGCAGTGTGTGTATGTGGGACTCGAGGTCCGAGACGACTCTGTCGTCCTGCCACCCGCTTCCCAGATCCAGACTCAATGGCGGGAAGCGGACGGATACGAAATCTACCTGGACAACCAACACCGGGATCACCCCGTCAAGATCGCCCCCTACACCACTTATGACGCCTCACCCTCTCCTCGAGGACGCCCCGTGACGGAGGTCGCCGTCAAGATCGTAGGGAATGTTCGCCGCTATGAATGGAAATTCCAAAGCCCCGATTGGTCCACCGCCGGAGGGCGGATCACGTCCCCGAAAACGCTCGGATTCGATGTGGCCCTCATCGACCGGGACGAGGACGGCAGCCTCTCAAAGCTCGCCTGGGGCAGTTCCATTGGCGACACGGGTTCCCCGGAGCGATTGGGGGATCTCGTGATCCCGATGGATTCCAATGATGCAGGGGCCATTACCGGCACCGTTCATTGGGATGCGACTCAAAAACCGCTGGTCGGTGCGCGTCTCAGTATAATCAACGAAAAGGATCCTGCCCTCTCGCTTCACCTTGAGACCGACACCGCAGGACAATTCGAAGCCTTGGAGCTCCCCTCGGGCAACTACACGCTCACGCCAAAGTTTGGCCGGACACCTCTCCCAACCAGAACCGTCAACATCACCCCAGGATCAACCACAACGATCAATCTCAGCATTCCCGTCGCGGTAGGGATCCAAACGCCCATCGCGGCCAATCCGCCCATGGGCAAAGGAACCGGCCAACGATTTGGTTTGTGGCAATCTTTCAGGTTCGAGGATGGTCTCGTCGGCAATCAAGTCGAATGCATGGCTCAAGACTCCGATGCCAACCTCTGGATCGGCACTCGAAGTGGACTCTGCAGCTACGACGGCATCGGATTCACGTGCTACACCACCAAGCAAGGACTTCCCGACAACCACATTCAAGCGCTTCTCATCGATGGACAGAATCGTCTTTGGATTGGGACGCGGTTTGGGTTGGCGCGACTGGATGAGGGGCACTTCCTGACCTACGAGCCTATCGACGGCCTGCTCAACCATGATGTCCGCGCCCTGGCTGCCGGCAAAGAGCCCTCTCAGGTCTGGATCGGGACAGCAGGCGGCCTTTCCCTCTTTGATGGAGGCAGTTTTCGTAACTACACCACGGACCAAGGCTTGAGTGGGAACTCGGTTCGTTCGCTTGCCCCCACTCGAAAAGGGCCCATCTGGATCGGCACTGACAGCGGCCTCAGTTTGCTCGATGGCTCCCACTTTACCAACATTGACACCCAAGACGGCCTCTCAAGTCATTTTGTCACTGCCCTCGCCGTGGGCCAGGACCAGGAGGACGAGCTCTTGGTGGGGACTCGAAAAGGACTCAATCAGGTTAATTTCTCGACCGGCCGTCCCGTCGTTGCCCCCTCGCCGGTCTCAACCGACTTGATTCAATCCCTCAGGTTCGATGCCGCCGGCGGCCTTTGGATTGGGACCGAAAGGGCCCTCTACCACCGAGGCGGGGAGCGCCACCAACCCGTTACGCTCAGCGATGGGGTTCCCCAAAAGATCATTTCAGACATCTTCGCAGATCGCGACGGCATCATCTGGCTGGCCACTCACAATGGTCTGTTCAAGTTTTTGGGAAATCAAATCCAACGCTTCAATGGACGCTCAGGCCTCGATGACAAGAAGGTCAGCGCCCTGCTGGAAAGTCGCGACGGCCGCATTTGGGTTGGCACGGACGCGGGCATCAGAATCATCTCCCCTGAAGGGGATGAGGCGACCGAGCCCGAGTCCCTTCAATCCCTTTCCCATCGAAGGATCACCTCCCTCTCTGAATCGCCGACGGGCGAAAAATGGATTGGCACAGAAGAGGGCCTGCTTCGATTCGAAGGGGGAACGCTCAAGACATTCCACCGGAATGAAGGTCTCATCAGCAACCACGTGACCGCAATCCAGGCAACCCGCAACGGGGCCCTATGGATCGGGACCGACCGCGGCGTGAATTTTTTCGATGGGACGTCACTGACCTCCTACGACACCCATGATGGGTTGCCCGGCAACCTGATTCGCTGCATCCACGTCAACGCAGAGGACAACCTCTGGGTGGGCACCGCCTCAGGACTTGGACGCTTCAACGGCTCGACCTTCCGCTCCTTCAACACCTCAGACGGACTGCCCGACGACGATATCCGTTCTCTCGCCTCTCGAGGGAACGGAACCCTCCTCGTTGGAACCCATCAAGGAACAACGGCTTGGGACGGAGAGTCGTTTCAGGCCGTCGACGGGTTAGGCGGATCGAGTCAATCCCCGGTGACCTCCATCCTGGCCGAGGGAGAACGAGGGGCCTGGCTAGGCACCGAAAACGGCCTCCTTCACACGGATGGAAGGCACCTACAGCGTGTCTGCAAGCGGGACGGACTTCCAAGCGATCGAATTGAACAACTCCTCCGTGACCGGAAAGGCCGTATCTGGATGGGACTCAATTCAGGGGGCCTGGTCCGGTATCACCCCCAGAACTCCCCCCCCAA
>DEAY01000360.1:0-421 GCA_002348345.1 Verrucomicrobia bacterium UBA2970 | reverse complement strand
CCCCCAGAACTCCCCCCCCCAAAAGCATTCATCCGATCGGTCATCATCGATCGCGAATACGATGGCGAAGAGGAAATTGTCGCCAGGGCATCGGACGGGGTAACGATCTTCAACTTCGGAGGAGTGAGTCACAAGACCCGACCCGAGGCCATGCTCTATCGGTATCGACTTCAGGGGTTAGAACCCAGCGCATGGCGGACGACCAAGGAACAGAGCGTCCTCTACGAGCATCTCCCCCCAAAGGACTACCGCTTTGAATTACAATCCATTGATCGTGACCTGACCCTCTCCGAACCGGCGGTGGTCACGCTTACTCTCACTCGTGACTACCGAGACCTGGTGGTTGGGGGAGCCTTGACGGGCGCGGTGATCGGCATCATCTGGTTGTCGATTCTCCTCGTTCACAGGAGCCGGAAACTCG
>DEAY01000165.1 GCA_002348345.1 Verrucomicrobia bacterium UBA2970 | reverse complement strand
GGGCTTCGCGCTTTTCGAGGGGGGTGGCGATCATTGATTGATTTCAGTTGGAGTTGACTCCTCAGGTTGCGACTCTTCGCGTGCCAGTTTTTCCTGGTGCATTTCGCGAATACTTTTGATCCATAATCCGCCCCACCAACGCATCAACAGCGCGGCGAGGTAGGCGGCGACGCATGCCTTCAGGAAAATCCACTGACTGTCTCCCTGCCTTGCCAGGCCGAACCCGATGCCGATCGCGAAGCCGACAAAGGCTCCCAGCAAAACCATTATTCTGACCTGGGCCATGCGCGTTTACCCCTGAAGCAGATGGGTTGCCAACCTGTTGTCGACGTTGTTTTCACCGCTTTTCCGTTGGTAATCGGGAAAAACCTGGGAAAGCACTTCCTCGGATCCGGGGGATTGAAAATAGCCCGGAATGTTTTGCCCGCCGCTGACGATGTGTAAGGGGTAATTTGTGCCGACCGAAATGTTGAGGATCTTGCTCCAACGGGATTCCTCATCAAGATGCGTGAGAATGAGCCCCTTGAGAGGGAGAACGGAAAACGCGCGGATCTGACGCTTGATGACGTCGATATTGTAGGCGGCGTTGAGGACCAGATAGGAGTGGTTCCGGGGGAGTTGACCAACCTGGGTGCGGAGTTGGTCGATTTGGGACGGTTCGGTCCATTCAATGCCTGGAAGATCGATGAACAAAAGCTCGTTGGATGGCTTTACGTAGTCCGCCTCCGGAATGCGTTCGACGGGAATCTGATGGAGATCGGCGATGCAATCCAACATGTCATCGGTGTTGGCACGGAGTCCGTCGAGCTTCCAGATTCTCGGTTGAAGTCCGGCCCCAAGTGAAAGGAGCGAGGCCCATTTTCCGATGACCGTTGACTTGCCGCATCCGGGAGCACCGACCAGGACCACCGCGTTTTCCTCTTGGAGGTAGGAGGAACGGGGGCAGTGCCATAACTTGGAGAAAGATCGGCGGCAAAAATCAAGGAGTTGGCGATGGTTCGGGGTGGGCCTCGCTTCGAAGTGGTGTGCCGCCTCGTCACAAATTCGAACAATCAGGATCTCGTCGAGACCCATCTTTCTCAGGATTTTCTCACAGCGAACCGCGGCTGCATTGGATGGAGGAGTGGGTCTGGAAGTCCCGGTGAGGGAGGCTTCCTCGTTTCGAGGGGCTGGCTTCGAAGTCCCGATGGGAGCGGTTCCCTTGTTTCGAGGATTAGGGGCGGGGGTTTCCCGGGAAGGCAGGGGATCACTCGATGGAGCCGCATGGGGTCCGTCATCGTAGATATTGAGCAGGGAGGGCTTCGTTCGCGGTCCGGGCTTGGGTTCCTCCGCAGGGGGGACGTTGACGGATTCCGGTTTGGGAGCGGTTGAGCGGGGTTGGACGACCAATTCGATTTTCGGCTTTTTCCAGAGTCGGCTGATTCCCGACACCGGGATGGTCCGGGTGTTGACCACCAGGGCGTCCAAACCGATTTCGGCCTGGACTTTCCTCACGGCCTCAAAATGAGAGTCGGCGACGAACGAGCGATAGGCAGGCTCCGGTTTGGTCGAGGGCGCTTGGGGCGCACTGGGCGGCCGAGGGTTGGGATTCGTGCTCATTTCAGTGCGTCTGAAGCTCAGGGTTGTCTACTTGGGTTTGGGGTGCGGAGATGACCCCGACACTCTTGAGTTGGGTGGTGCTCGGAACGTCGGCAAAGGACAGGACCTTCAGATCCTCATGAGTCGCCGACAGGAAGCGGTAGAGGGCGATTCGAATCTGTGGCGAACAGATCAGGACGGGATGCCGGCCCTCGGCGATTTGTTGCTGAACCAGGGTCGAGACCGACTGGAGGAGGTGCCGGGCCAGATCGGGATCCAGGACGAGTGAAAGATCACTGGCGGTCTTTCGGACCGCTTGACCCAGAAGACTCTCCATCGCCGGTTCAAGGGTGATCACCGGAAGACTTTTGTCCTCTGCCAGGAGGGGAGCCACCATCATGCCTCCCACGGCAAGTCGAGCCTGCTCCGAGAGTTCGTCGATGTTCTTCGTGTGAGGGGCAAAGTCACTGATCCGCTCGAGGATGCCAACCAGGTTCCGTAACGGGAGTCCCTCGCGCAGGAGGTTTTGGAGGACTCGTTGAATCTGTCCGATCGTGAGCTGTTCTGGCACGAGCTCGTTCACCACGGCTGAATTGGTTTCCTTGACGTGGTCCAGCAGGTTCTGGACATCCTGACGTCCGAGGAGGTCCGCTGCGTTTCTCTTGATGGTTTCGGAAAGATGGGTGACGAGGACGGTGGTGGCGTCGACCACGGTGTAACCACTGAGCTCGGCTTGCTTCTTTTCTGATTCGGCGATCCAAATCGCGGGAAGGTTGTAAACGGGCTCCACGGTGGGCGTGCCTTTGAGGACCGTTTGACTGTCGGTCACATTCATGGCAAGCGATTGGCCCGGAAAGATCTCGCTCAGGACGATTTCTTCCCCTTGAAAGATGAATCGGTATTGATTGGGCTTCAATTGCAGGTTGTCGCGGACTTTGATGGGAGGAATGACGATTCCGACATCCTTGGCAAAATTCTTCCGGATCCCTGTGATTCGGGACAAGAGATCGCCACCCTTTCTCTTGTCCGCCAGGTGGACGAGTCCGTAACCCAGTTCGATCTGAAGGGGATCGTGTTTGAGGAGTTTTTCAATCCGTTCCTCCCCGGGGGCTTGTGGGGAAGGCGCAGCTCCAAGGCTTCTGGAGGCCTTCGATGGCTCGTCGGATGGGGAGGATGTCACAAAGAGATGGATGTTTCGGGCGACCATTCCGGCGATCACGGCCAGCGTGAAGAAGGGGAGAAAGGGAAAGCCGGGCACCAAGGCCAGAAGGCTGAGCATTCCGCAGAGGATCCAAATCGATTTGCTTGATGAAAGAAGTTGGCCGGTGAGCTCGTTGGCGAGGTCCTCCTTGGCGGTTGCCCGGGTGCCCACCCCCCCCGCCGCGACCGAAGTGATCAGTGCGGGT
>DEAY01000476.1:46262-51182 GCA_002348345.1 Verrucomicrobia bacterium UBA2970 | reverse complement strand
TATGTGGGGCCTCGTCGTCAGAAGGCTTACCTGATTGCCTACGATTTGGATTCCCTCTGGTTACCCAACCCATCGAGCGTCCGGCAAGACCTTTTCCGGGCGGGTGCCAATCCTGTTCCGGAACGATTTCTCAAGCATCCTGCCGTGGCCCGCCTCTACCATGGGCGGCTCAGGGAACTCGCCGGGACCGTGTTCGACCCCGAGCGCTTGGGACATCACCTCGAGACGGTGTTGGGAGCTTGGGTCGCGGAAGAGGAGATTGACCGTCTCAAGTCCTTGAGCCAGGAGCGGCGTGATTTTGTGTTGGCGTCCAGCCTGCGTCCCCTTCATGTAGACATCAATCGACCGTTCGTCGAGCCGGCCTGGTTGCGATATTTTTTGGAGGCGTCTGAAACGCTTTCGCTAAGGGGATGGGTGGATCCGGTCGAGGTGGACGCGCTCCGGGTAAACGGCGTTCCCGCGGTGCTCACTCCTTGGTCCGGATCGTGGATGGTGTCGGGAGTGCCATTAACCGGGGGCGTGAATGACATTGTCGTCGACGCCTCCCTGAGTGGAACGGTCATTGAATCGCGCGTCTTCAACGTGTATCGACCTGGCACGGGGCAGATGGTCTCAAGGGGTGAGTTGACGGAGGATATGACGTGGAGGCCATCGAGTAGTCCGGTGATTCTCAATGAGACATTGCGCGTGCCCAAGGGGCGGACCTTAACCATTTTGCCGGGCACGAGCGTTGAATTCAACCGGGGATCCAGACTCATCGTATCAGGACGCCTGGAAGCCGAAGGAACGCCGACCCAGCGAATTCACCTTTCTCGGAACCGCCGGGAAACGACCCGGTGGGGAGGGGTTCATTTTGACGGCGGGACCGGAAGGCTTCACAACGCGACGATCGAATGGGCCGAGGCACCCACGATTACCGCTACCAACGCCACGATTTCCCTTCGTGGACTGCGTTGGTCTGGGGCATTTGATTCCTTTGTCTTGACGCGGGATTCATCGGTGTCCATCCGGGATAGCGTCTTTCCCGACGCCATCCGAGGCGAACCGGTGACGGGACTGGGAGTTCCGGCGGAAGGGTTTTGGATCCTGGAGGGAAATCAATTTGGTTCCACTGGGGGAGGGGGGGACATCGTGGATTTTACCGGGGGACGTCGTGGAGACTCCATGTTGCAAATCTACGATAATGTGTTCTTGGGCGGACCCGATGACGGACTTGATTTGGATGGATCGGATGCGCTCATCGACGGCAATGTGTTCATGAATTTCCAAAAGGCCAATGCCGGAACGGGAGATGCCCATGCCATCTCAACAGGGCTCTATAACGGAAAACGGTCGGACCTCACCGTGATTCGGAATGTCTTCGTGGATAACGAGCATGCTCTCCTGATGAAGGAAGGTGCGGTGGCGACCTTTGATCATAACACCGTGGTCCGGTCGTCCCTGGGAGCCATCAATTTTGCTGAAGTCCAGCGACGCACGTTCCCCCCAGACCGGTTGACGATCCGGAACAGCATTATTTGGGAGGGGCCCTTGTATCGGCACTTGGAGATTGCCCAGTCGCTCAACCCCGCGCTTCAGCCGGTGTTTGAGAATTCTCTTTATTACCCCGCCCCCGAGGAACCGGAAGGCGATCACCTTTTCGTCGATCCCGAGTTTCTGGATGAGGTCAGCGATTTTCGTTTGCGGCCGACCTCCCCAGCGATTGGGGCGGGACCGAACGGCGAGGATCTCGGGGCCTTTGTCGGTGCGGGAGCGGTGGTGACGGGAGAACCTCCTTTCCAGACGAGTCGGCGATCTGCGATGCTCTTTGTTTCGGGAGCGGGACTCGATCGCTATCGATTTCGCATCAATGGAGGGGCCTTTGGTGAGGTTCGCCTTTTGGAACAGCCGATTGTGCTCGAGGATTTGGCCACGGGGCCGGTGCAGGTCGAGGTGATCGGACGAAACGTGGCGGGACGTTGGCAAGAAGAGGCCGACGCGACCGCCTCCCGAACGTGGTTTGTCAACCCGGCCCACCCGGCGGTTCGAATCAATGAGGTGCTGGCGCACAACCGGTCCACCTTCTCCGTGGCGGGGGAGTTTCCGGACTATCTGGAGTTCTATAACGACGGTGATGTTCCCTATGACTTGAGCTGGTCTCAACTTTCCGATTCGCAAGATGAGCCCGACAGATTCGTGTTTCCGCCTGGAACGGTGCTGGAGCCGGGTGCGTTCCTGCTGGTTTACGCCGATGGGCGCGAGGCCATGCCGGGCCTGCACGCCGGTTTTCGGTTGGGAAGAAAGGGCGGCGGAGTTTTTTTGCGCGAACCGCGCTCGGATGGCGGGGCACTGATCGACTCGATTGAGTACGGACGCCAGGCGAGCGATTTCTCAATCGGCCGCACCGAGTCGGGGGCTTGGTCTTTGGGGCATTCGACGCCGATGGCTCAGAATCGAAACGTGACGCTGGCCGGGAATGATGCCCTCAGGATCAACGAATGGTTGGCCTCTCCTCTCGAGAATGAAAACGACTTTGTCGAGGTCCATAACGGGAGTCCCCATCCCGTTGATCTGAGTGGACTTGCCCTCTCGCCGGAACCTGCCTTGAGACACCGCGTCGCCCCCTTCGCGCGCCATAGCTACATCGCTCCCAACGAGTTCTTCGTGTTATCCGGGGGAGATCGCCTGCGAAGTGAAGAGTGGCCGCTTCCGTTTCCCTTACCCAGGGCGCAGGGAATGTTGGCGCTGATTGATCCCGCGGGTCGAGTGATTGATCAAGTCGCCTACGGCTACCTACAGCCAGGCCAATCCCAGGAGCGGATTCCAGCGGGAGGACTGGCCATTCAAGGTCACTTCTTTCCTTCACCCGGAAGGGCTTTTCCGAACCGTTCTTCCCGGGACGGATTGGTTTTGAATGAGGTGGTTGCCGACAATCGAGAGTTTCCGGTTGCCGGGGCGCGGTTTCCCGACTGGGTCGAATTGCACAATCGCTCGGACCAAGCGGTGTCGCTGCACGGCCTGACCCTGACGGATGATCTGAGTCGGCCCCGTCGATGGGCATTTCCGGAAGAGGCTCGGCTTGCCGCCGGCGCCTACTCTGTCGTCCGTTTTGATGCCGGTTCCGCACCGGGTGCTGAAAACACGGGGTTCGGTTTGAAGGCAGACGGGGATGCCGTCTATTTGCTGGCGTCGAGGGAATCAGGATTCGAGTTGCTCGATGAAATCCGGTTTGGAATTCAAGCGCCCGGATGGTCGCTGAGCCGGTTCTCCCAGGTCAACGGATGGAGTTTGGGGATGCCGACGCCGGGCGAGCCGAATGAAAGGGTGGGTTTGGGTGCTCCGGAGCGGGTCAGAGTGAACGAATGGATGGCTCAGCCCAAGGAGGGGAGTGATTGGTTTGAGCTCTTCAATGGCAACGAAGTGCCGGTGGCCCTTGGAGGGCTTTTTCTCACCGACGATCCTGGCCAGGTTGACCAATTTCGAATCCCCGACCACTCCTACATCGGTTCGGGGCTTTTTTCCTACACTAGTTTTTCGGCGGATGGAAATCCCGAACGGGGTGGGAGTCACGTGAATTTTAGGCTCTCGGCGAAAGGGGAATCGATTGGGCTTTATTTCGATCATGGATCCCTGATCGATGAGGTCCGCTTCGTGGACCAACAGCGCAACGTGTCTCAAGGGCGCGCGCCCGACGGGAGCGATCGGATCGTGTCCTTTCCGAAGCAGGCTTCGCGAGGGCGGGAGAATGTTTTCGATCTCGACGAGGATCGGATCGCGGATTCGTGGGAGCAGAGATTCGGTTTGAACCCTGCCTCGGGAACTGATGCTGGAGAGGATCCGGACGGGGATGGCATCCGGAATTGGGAGGAGTATCTCGCCAATACCGACCCTCTCGATGCCTCGAGCCGCTTGGTGATTCGTCGGTTTACGATCGAAGAGTCCTCGATCATTGTTCATTTCTCCGCGGAGGCGGGGCGTGAATACGAGGTTCAGGCGACAAGGACCCTAGGGTCCGATGCCTGGACTCCTTTGCGTCGCATCAAACCGCTCGCTCGGCGCTTGGACTTGGAAGTTCCGGTGAGGCTCGACGAACGCTGGGCGTTCTTTCGAATCATGGCGCGCTAACCTCAAAGGGATCTCCCAGCGGGTCGAGGAGCCGAAAGAATCGAAGGACATGGGGTGAGGTGATTCGAAATCGGTTCGTCTCTTGATCGCCATCGAACGGTCCTTCCACATTCGCCCACGTTTCCGGAGCAGTGGGATTGGTCGTTGTCTGGAGGACGAAGTCTGCTGCGGCTTTTGGCCAGGAAACAGTGAACGGTTCCCCGGACGGTCGATCGATTCTGATTGCCGGCGGCGGTCCGGAGATGGTCACGGGAAGGGTCAACTGATCCGCTTCGGGGGTGGGGTCGAAGAGTGGCGATTCCAGCCTGACGGTGGCCTGGAATCGACCGTAGTAGGTGGGGTGGATATCGAGTTCCAGGGTTGCGGTTTCACCCGCCGGCAGCGAGACCAGTGAGCAGGTGACCGTGTTTTGAACGACTTCGCAGGCACCATGGGAATTGCTGGTTTTGTGAACGAGGGAACCAGGTGGTAGTTGAAATGTGAGCCGGCCATTCCTGAGCGTGGAAGGTCCCCGGGATGAGATGTCACTCCGCAGGCGGTAGGATGTCTGCCAGGAGGGGGTTGCGGGGGAGAGCTCGGCCGAAAGGCTTAAGTCGGCTGAGGCAATGACAATGAAGGAGGAGTGGCTGCGGCTAGAACCGACGGGGTTGATGACGCTGAGAGGGGCCTCGAATCCGTTCAATGGCACGTGAGCCAAGATTTCGCTGCTCGATCGAATTTTAAACTCGGCTGGAAGCGGGCCAAACCGAACCTCGGAGACCTCGAGGAGTCCCCGTCCCTGGATCACCACGGTGGCGCCGACGGGGGCCGCTGGCT
>DEAY01000476.1:0-45962 GCA_002348345.1 Verrucomicrobia bacterium UBA2970 | reverse complement strand
CTGGATCACCACGGGGGCGCCGACGGGGGCCGCCGGTGGGGAGAAGGCGGTGAGCTCAGGATAGATCTCGAAGGGAATCGGAGCGGCATTGATTCCGGCCGGGTTGGAGATCGACAAGGGCCCGGTTTTGGCTTCGGGGGGAACCTTAACCTTCAGGTGCGACGTCTTAACACTCAGCAAGGCGCCCGGCTCCGTTCCAAACAGCACTTGAGTGGTCCCGAGGAAGTTGGCGCCGTCAATTTCAATCGAGTCGCCCGGAACCGCGCCGGGATGACTTATTCGATCGATCCGGGGCGGAAGATGGAACAGAGCAGTGCTTTCGGCCCGGCCGCCGGGCGTGTCAACGGTCAGGACCGCCGTCAGCGCTTGGTTGGGAACGATCGCCTCAATCTCGTTATCGGCCACGATCGTATACTCGGCCGGCAGCGTACCAAACCAAACATTGGTCGCGGTGGCAAAGTTGCCTCCCTGAATTCGAATGGTGTCTCCCAACCGACCCGCAGGGGGAATGAAGCGACTGATTCTGGGAGTTGCGCCACTCACGACGAGTGGCTCGGTCGAACGGGTGATGCCCTCTGGGTGGGTGAGGGTAATCTTTCCGGTCATGGGCTCGGAAAGTGTGATGATGTTCAACTGGATGTCGGCAACGACCGAGAAGGGTACCGTCGTTTCGCCAATTAGGACCGACGTGATTCCGGTGAAGTTTCGTCCGTGAACCTGGACCAGCTGTCCTGCCGTGACGGTGAGCGGTCTGAAATCCTCGATGAACGGCGCTGCTCCGCTGAGTGTGAATTCGGGCTCGGAGACGGAGGTGCCTCGGGGCGAGGTCAGGGTCAACGGGCCGGATTCGGCGTCGTTCGGAATCGTGACTCGAATCTGGGTGTCCGCCGTGACCGTGAACGGAGCGACTGCCGCCCCGAACCGGATGCTTTGCGTACCGGTCAAGTTGATCCCCTCCAACGTGATGATGTCTCCAGGACTCCCCACCTCCGGCTTGATGGCCTCAACAAAGGGCCCGGTTCCGATGACTCGAAAGGCGACCCGACTGGTCGCAATCCCCGCAGGGTGATGAAGCGTCACCGGTCCGGACGGGGCTTCTGCCGGGATGGTGAGCTGAATCTGGGTATCCGACGTGACGACGAAGGAGGCGGGCACTTCGCCGAAGAGGAATTGGGTGCTTCCGATGAAATTCTTGCCCTCGACGCTGACCGTCATACCTGGCGAGGCGAACTCAGGGCGGAATTCTCTGACAAAGGGGGTTCGACCCGTGGCCTCAAATCCCTCAAGAGTGGCCTGCCCAACCGAGGTCGTCACGGTGATGGGGAGGAGTCCGGTGACATCGGGGACGAGGGCGCTCAATTGGGTGTCGCCGAGAACCCGGAAGCGGACCGAGACGGTGCCGAAATGCACCGTGGACGCGTTGCCCAGATTGTGCCCGGAGATGATGATCGGCTCTCCGGGAGCGCCGAATTCAGGATTCAGTCTTTCGATTGACGGTGCGGCAACAAAGGGGGCGCGACTCACGGCAATGCCGCTTTGGGTGACAATTTGAATGGTCCCTGTCTTCGCCTTTCGTGGAACGGTGGCAAGAATCAATCCGTCCCCGAGGATTTCGAACACCGCGCGTTCGGTGCCGATCAAGACATTGGTCGTCGTCATGAGCCCCTCTCCGACGATGCGGAGCGGCGTGCCGGCCGGACCGTGAGCCGGGTGGAAGTTCAGCAGCTTGGGTTGGGCGGCATGAAGGGCTTGTTCAACGGCCGCTCCGAAAACCGCGGGAACTGCGAGCAGGAGGAAACCGATCGTTTGGCGGGTCGACATGGTCTCAATTAAAGGCACAGAAGCCCGGAGGAAGCACAAACCATGCCTCCGGGTTAACGGGTGGGGACGGCTCCGCGACGTTTGACAATAAAGTCTCGAATCAAGTCCACTTCATCGGCTCCGGCAATGGTATGCTCCTTGGCAAAGGCCTGCCATTGGATTTGCAGTCCGAGGGTTGCCAACTTCATGACGTCTTCCTTGACCGGTGACAATGGGATCAGGGGATCGTGAAGCCCGTGGGTCACGAGGAAGTGTTGCTGCATCGCCGCTTCGGATCGTTCCTGGTAGAGCGTTTCCGATTGGTGGATGTATCCGCTAATGCCAATACAGCCAGCCAGGCGCTTGGGATAACGAATGCCGACGTCCCAGGTCATCAGGCATCCTTGAGAGAACCCGAAGAGAAACGTGTTCTCGGGGGCAAAGCCCTTCGTTTCGAAGTGACCGAGGAGTTCGAAGAGGAGGCTTCGACTTCGGACCACCCCGGATCCGACATCGCCCTGAAAATCATACCAGGAAAATCCGCCGAAATAATCGTCGGGGGCATTGACGAGGGCGTAGCGGAGCCATGGAAGCTGAAGGGTCGGGGCGAGCCAGCGGTAGCCTTCAATACTGTCCCCGAGACCATGGAGCACGATGATCAATGATTCGGGGTTGGATCCGGTGGGGGAAGAGAGTTCGTAGTGAAGCATAGACAATGTTTATTTCTGGAGAACGAGTTCCCCGAATTCGCAACTGTAGACCTTTCCGCAGACGGTGCATTCGGCTCGGGCGATGTTGATGTCCGGGCTCCAGGAGAAGATTTCACCGCAATGGGGACAGTGGACGGTGTAGCGCCCTCCTCGTTTCTGATAGCGATTCATGTCCTCGAGGGCCGGTGTCGTGAGATCGTTCTCGATGAGGTTGACCAGGGTTTCCGGTGTCGGATCCAAGTCACTGGCTAACCGATTGGCCTGAGCATTGACGACTTGTTCGAAACAATTGCGAACGAGTCGGGCGTTTCCAAAGTGGTCGTCTCGGTCGTTGTGCAGCTTGTAGAAATGGTGAAGGAGGCGCTCCTTCAATGAGGGGCTCAGGCGAAGATCGTTCTTTCGGCAAAAGAGACCGAAAATCCGACAGAGCTCCTGGGGACTGTAGTCAGGGAATCCAATGAATCGGTTGAATCGAGAATGCAGTCCGGGATTGGAATGAACGAAGGTATCCATCTCATCGGGATAGCCGGCCACGATAACGATGAGTCGGTCGCGATCGTCCTCCATCCGTTTCAAGAGAGTGTCGATGGCCTCTTGGCCAAAATCTCCCTGCTGTTTGGCGAGCGTGTAGGCTTCGTCAATGAAAAGAATCCCGTCGAGGGCGCGATCAATGATCCCATTGGTTTTGACAGCGGTTTGACCGACATATTCGGCGACGAGAGCCGAGCGGTCACACTCCACGAGGTGGCCTTCCTTGAGGACGCCGAGGGCTTGGTAGATGCGTCCCATCAATCGAGCCACGGTGGTCTTGCCCGTGCCGGGTTTGCCGGTGTAGACGGAGTGATAGCTGGTGCCGACTGGTTTCAATCCGCAGGCGATTCGAGTTTGTTGGAGCCGGGCAAAGTTTGCCGTCTGCCGGACCTTATCTTTAACGACGTCGATCCCGATGAGCTCGTCTAATTCCCTCATGACCTGATCCAGTTTGTCATGAGGAACGCGGGGTGGTTTGGAATTTTCCGATTCGAGGTGGTCGTCGCAGATCTGATGAATCTGCTCGAGCAGATATTGAATGAAGCGGTTTTCCTTCGAGGAAAGGGAGCCGTCAATGTGTGAAAATGATTCGGTGAGCTGCTGTACCAAATGGGCGTAGAAGAGAAGAACTGGGGCGGGTAGTTGGAGCTTGGTGAGGCCCCGCGCGATGTCCACGAAAAACTGGTCCAGGCCGACGCGGGCGTTCTCTCCGACCGCGTCATGGAGTTGAGCAAATCGATCGTTGGCTTGCTCGAGGTATTCGGAAATGGCGTCCTGAATTCGGAGGCCGCGTTTGGGGACATGCCCTCGATTCAGGACGAGGAAGCGCTCCTTTTCCTTGTGGTAGAAGAGCCCCCTGAATGCCTTGACCATATCCTCGGTGCGATTGTTGTAAAGACACGCGGTCCAAAATTGGGCGGTCGCATCCGCCGTGAGGTTGAATTCGGACCGAGGAAAAAACGCAGCCCATGCTCCGCTGGTGATCTTGCGAAAGTTTTCGGAAAGTATTTCGATGAGGTCGACGGTTCCTTGGCTGGTTTTCTCGTAGGACCGATTGGGGGGAACGAGGATTTCGAGAAGTTCAACGAGAAAGCGGGAGCCAAAAAGAGTCCGGGCGAGCTGTTTGACTGAAATCTCCTCACAAACGGTGACCTTGGCGATTTCAGGGATCCGTTCCTCAAGCTGAGTGAAGGCGGAAATAAAGTCATCGTTGGCCTGGGTTAGTCGGTCGGCTTGATCGGCGTCGATCACCGCCGATTGCAGGCGGGCCTGGACCAGATCGTTCATGGAGGTGCGGTTTGCCTCCGCCAGGGCCTCCGCGCTGAGGTCGGGGTGATCCAGTTTGCCGTTGGCGTCCATAATCGAGACGGCGACACTTCCCGGCAGAAGTGGATGATGCGTGAAGTCCTTGACGAGATTCTGCATTTCGACGGCGCTCGGATGCCGAGGCTTATCAAGCCACTGAATCGGTTCAAGTGGCAAGTGGCAAGTGGACTTGGATATGTACCGGGGAGACGAAGCATTGAAGAGGGATGACGGATAGGGGGCTTGGCGGTTGGCGGACGCGGTCGCGACGATCCATCAGGCCGGTCAGGGCCGTCAGCGCTTTGACTTTCATGGCGTCCTCGCGTAGAAGTCAGGGATCCTATGAAGCGTTCAATGCGTTGCTGGGCTCTCGCCTCTACGTTGGGGGTCGTCGTCCAGGCCGATGACCCGAAGAGCAGCTATCGGGAATGGCAAATCTATCATGGTGACTATGGGGGCAGTCACTATTCGGAGCTCGACCAGATTAACCGCGACAACGTGAGCCAACTGGAGGTGGCATGGATTTGGCGGGCCGGGGAGACGGGGCGGACCATCGAATGCAATCCGATCGTGGTTGAGGGAAAGGTGTTCGTGACATCACCCCGATTGCACTGTGCAGCCCTGGACGGAAAAACGGGTGAGCTGTTGTGGCGTTTCAACCCATGGGCCGGAGGTGGGACCGGCGGAGGCCTGAATCGGGGGGTGGCTTATTGGACGGATGGGAAGGGCGATTCCAGAGTGTTTCATTCGGCGGGTAATTATCTTTATGCGCTCGACGCCGGGACGGGGCAGCCGATCCCCAGTTTCGGGGAAGGGGGGAGGATCAATCACCGTGATGGATTCGATACCGACGTCTTTTTCATGTCGGTTGGGAATAACACGCCAGGAATCGTCTGGAAGGACCTGCTGATTCTGGGCTCGACAACGGGGGAAGGTCCTCAGCCGTGCCCGCCGGGGCACGTTCGGGCCTTTGACGTGCGCACGGGCGAGCGGCGCTGGATTTTTCATACGATTCCTCACCCGGGAGAAGTGGGCTACGAGACATGGGGGCCGGACTCGTGGAAAGTAGTGGGCAGTGCGAATGTCTGGGCGGGATTCACCCTTGATGCCCAGCGGGGGATTGTTTACGCGGGGACGGGGTCCCCGGCCTTTGACAAGTGGGGTGGGAACCGGCCAGGCGATGGGCTCTTTGGGAACTGCACCATCGCTCTGAATGCCCTGACCGGCGAGCGACTTTGGCACTTTCAGGCGGTCCATCATGACCTCTGGGACTTTGATCTCCCCACGCCTCCCGTCCTTGGCAAGCTGCGTCGGGAGGGGCGACCGATCGATGTGGTCGTGCAGCCGACCAAGATGGGCTATCTTTTTGTGCTCGATCGAGTGACGGGGGAGCCCTTGTATCCGATCGAGGAAGTTCCCGTTCCCGCGTCGACCATGCCCGGTGAAGCGGCTTCTCCGACCCAGCCGCGTCCTCCCGAGGCCTTCCGACTGGCGATGACGCGGATGGATGAAGGAAACGTCACCGATCTCAATCCGGCGGCGACGGCGGCGGTGCGAGAAGACTTAAGAGAGATGGTGACGGGAGAGGTTTTTATCCCGCCGGGATTCAAGTCCTCCGTGCAACTGCCTCAGTTCAACGGGGGGTGTGAGTGGGGGGGCGCCGCTTTCGACCCCGAATCGAACACGGTGATCGTGAACGTGAGCAATGAAGCGGAGTACACCAGCATGGTAACCTCGAAACCGCTCGAGCGAATGTCGTTGAACCGGTTGGGACGCCATGTCTACCGGGCTGTTTGTTCGTTTTGTCACGGCCTGGGATCTCCGCTCAATCCAGCCTCGCCGTCTCTCGAGGGAGTGGCGGAGCGATTGACCCGAGCTCAGATTAAGGCCTTGCTGAAGACGGGGCGCGGGCAAATGCCATCGTTTGCTTCGTTTAGCGAGCTGGAGCAACGGGCGGTGATGGCCTTTCTCTTCGACGAAGGGAAGGCGGAAATCGTCGAGACGAAGGATTTGAGCTATGCCGAGCAAACGCCGGTGGTCATGACGGGGCATCATGATTGGCGTGATCCTGAAGGGTTTCCCGTGAACAAGCGTCCCTGGGGAACCTTGAACGCTGTGGATTTGGACCGGGGAACGGTTCGCTGGCGAGTGCCGTTGGGAACCTACCCACGATTGGAGGCGCGGGGCTTCTCCGCGACGGGAACCTTCAATATTGGAGGACCGGTGGTGACCAAGGGAGGGCTGGTGTTTATCGGTGCGGCGATGGACGAGCGCTTTCATGCCTATGACAAGGACACGGGTAAACTGTTGTGGGAATACCAATTGGATGCAGGCGGCTATGCGACTCCCTCCACTTACGAAATGGACGGACGGCAATACGTGATCATTGCGGCTGGGGGGGGAGGAAAGCCCGGCACGAAGCGGGGCGATGCATTCTATTGTTTTGCGCTTCCGGACCGAGGGTGAGGATCAAGACGTCGTGAGCTGCGAGGCGGGCCAGGATAATGTGGGACGGGAGTGCTCGGCTCTCCCGAGGAACGGCGGTCAGCGGCCCTCTAGCATGGGGTTGACGCGCGATTGGCCCACCGGTCCAAGTGCTTGCTGGGCCCGAATGGATTCGAGGGGGAATGCCTTTGAGGGTTGTCTTCGAGTTCCAAGTGCGTGATTTGAGATTGGCTTAGGGGGTTCTTGCCAGGCGACCGAAATCGAACCGGTCTCGCATGTGATTCAGGATCCGTTCCTCTTCATGTTTCATGGTCTCTCGAAGCTCGGGGGTCGTGTCGTCGTATCCTTCTAGGTGAAGCAGGGCGTGGATGTGATAGCGAATCAACTCTTCCTCCCACGTGGAGCCAAACTCAATGGCTTGTTCCTGAGCAACTGCCGGGCAGAGATAGATTTCGGCGAGGAAAAGGGTGCGGGAAGGATCCTCCGCCAGGTCAAAGGTAATCACATCGGTGGGGCCCTCGTGCCGGAGGAACTTCCAATTGACCTCAGCCATTCTATTTTTCGTCACAAGATGGAAACACCCCTCGCCCTGAAACGAGTCGAACTCCGACTCGAGGAGGGAGCGAACCATGCTCCGGAGGAGCGGGCCATTGACCCGACAGTCTCGCTGATGGTTCTTGAACGTGATTTCCACGCCTCGACCTACAGGTTTGATTGCGAGTCGGGTGAGGAGGTCTTCTCGCCACCGTCCCGATGGGTCTCGTAGGCGGCGATGATCTTTTTCACCAGGGGGTGTCGAATGACGTCCCGTTTTCTGAATTCCACGATGGCGATGTCCTTGATGCGGCGGAGGGCGGTCTTTGCTTCTTTCAGACCCGATGGCTTTTGAGGGGGGAGATCGATTTGGGTGGGATCTCCCGTCACCACGGTTCGGGCATTCATGCCGAGCCGGGTCAAGAACATGAACATCTGTTCGGTGGTGGCGTTTTGGGCCTCGTCGAGGATGATGAACGAATGATTGAGCGTCCGGCCGCGCATGTAGGCGAGCGGTGCGATTTCGATCGTGCCCCGGTCCATGTGCTTTTGAACCTCCTCAGCCGGGAGCATGTCGTGAAGGGCATCGTGGAGGGGGCGGAGATAGGGAGCCAACTTCTCGTAGAGGTCTCCCGGCAAGAACCCCAAGGCCTCGCCGGCTTCGACCGCCGGTCGGGTGAGGATGATTCGGGAAACGGCGTTGCTCTTGAGAAAGGAAACCGCCATGGCCATGGCGAGATAAGTTTTTCCCGTCCCTGCGGGCCCGATGCCAAAGGTCACATCGTGTTGGCGAATGGCTTCGAGATAGGCTTTCTGCCCGGCAGTTTTCGGGGAAATGGGGGCTTTTCGGGGAGAGGTTTGGATCCGGTCCTCCAAGAGCCTCTTGAGCGTTTCGGGGCCATGTTCTTTGATGACGGCAAGCGACTGATTGAATTCCCGATTGCGGACGGGTGATCCCGATTTGAGTGACGAGTCGATCAATTCAAAGAGTTGTTGGGCACGCGCAATCGAAGTGTCGGTCCCGTCAAGCTTGATCCAACCGTCACGACAAGTGACTTTCACTCCCAACTCGTGTTCCACGGCCTGGAGGTTTTTCGGTTCGTTGTTGAATAATTGCTGGGCTTGTCGAGCGGTTTCGAAGTGAAGGGTGTGGGTGGGCATTCCGTCCTAGGCGTTTTCGTCAGATTACAGGTGGTTGGGAAAGGCGTTCCTCAGCTTGGTGGCCGTTTCAAGGAGGGCTTCAGGGATGACGCCCGAGCCGGCTACGACCGGCATGAAATTGGTATCCCCCCGCCAACGTGGAACGATGTGATAATGGAGATGTTCCTCGATTCCCGCCCCGGCTGCTTGACCCAGATTGAGTCCGACGTTGAAGCCGTCGGGGTTCATGACGGTTTTGAGGGTCCGGATGGCGCGTCTGGTATTGCGCATAATTTCCGTTAATACCGACTCATCAAGCTCGTCTAACGCTGCCGTTTCCTTGTAGGGGACGACCATCAAATGTCCCCCGTTGTAGGGATAGCGATTGAGCAGAACGAAGGTGTTCCGGTCCCGGTAGATGACGAGATTCTTAACGTCGTCTTGGCTCTGGGCGATTCGGGTGAAGAGGGACTGGTCTCCGGAGGGAGCCTTCGGTGATAGAATGTAGTCAATCCGCCAAGGGGCGTGAAGACTTTCCATGGCCAGATTCTGGGGCAGCAAGAGGCGAAAGTCAAAAGGCATTCCCGAAATCTCCCATCAGTAGGTTGCCACCAGGGACCTGCAGGCACTGATCGGCTGAAGGATGGAGAGGCACTTCCGCTTTCCCGTCCTGCCATCAAGTTGGCTTTGCGGCATGGTTCCGGCGAACTTTTGCATCGACAAAGGCGGCGGTTTTCTTCCAACTAACCCTCCTCCGTCGCGGGTGAGGTTCGGTCATGGAATTCCGTGGTGGGTGGCGGACTGGGAAGAGCTAAATCGGATGAGCGAGGCTGAGCAACAACAAGACAATTCTGCCCCTGAGGCCTCGAAGTCCCCGGAATCGAGCGTGTCGAGTGATGCGTCGAAGGCATTAAAGACCGTGTTTTTCCGTCGCTTCGATTGGATGATCGCTGGCTGGACGGGGTGTCTTGTCTTCTTGGGATACTTCTACACGCTCGCGCCCAACGTGACGCTGGAAGATAGCGGAGAATTGTCGGTGGGGTCCTACTACGCGGGGGTGCCTCATCCGCCGGGGTACCCCGTTTGGACCCTTTACACCTGGCTCTTCACCGTTTTGGTCCCGGTCTCAAACATTGCCTTTCGGGTCGGGCTTGCCTCCGCCTTTGCCGGGGCCTGTAGCTGTGCCCTTCTTGCCCTGATGGTGTCGCGGGGAAGCGGCATGATTCTCAGGGGGATCGATGGATTCCAATCCATTGATGACCGGACCGAAAAGGCGATCTCCGGAGTTTCGGGATGGGTGGCTGGCATGCTGTTCGGCTTCAATGGGTTCATGTGGTCCCAGGCCGTGATTGTCGAGGTCTACACCTTGAGTGTGTTTTCTCTCATGGGGGTCTTCGTTTGTCTCATGAGGTGGATGTACATCCCCAAGGATCGAAAGTATCTCTATTGGGCCTTCTTTCTCTTTGGGATTTGTTTTAATAACCACCAGAGCTTGGTGGTGGCCGCCATCGGCCTGGAGATCGCCATCGCGGCCGCCAATCCACGCTTGGGTCGCGATCTCTTCCTGGGCAACTCCATATTTTACGTCATCGGGTTGATTGCCAAGTGGAATGGCGCGATCACCGCGTTTGATCAGAATATTCCTCTCTTCATCATCTACAACTCTGTCGGCTTCTGTTCGATCGCAGCCTTCGTCTGGCTCTGGTCTCAAACCCGGGAAATGCTGACCCAATGGGTGCCCGTGGTGCTCATGCTGTTGGTCTGGTTGGTGGGCTTGTCCTTTTACTTTTACATGCCACTTACCTCCTCGACGAACCCGCCAATGAACTGGGGCTATCCTCGGACGTGGGAGGGCTTTGTCCATGCCTTCACCCGGGGACAGTACGAGCGGACCAACCCAACCACGTCCCTGTTCCGCTTCACGCAACAAATGTGGCTCTATGTCAAGGGAGCGAGCCAGGAGTTTAATCCGATCATGATGCTGACTGCCTTGGTGCCATTCGCCTTTTTCAGTCGAATGAAGCAACGGGAAAAGGCCTGGTTGACCGGATTGACGGGGATCTTTTTCTGTCTTGCGATTGTGCTCATGATTCTCCTCAATCCGCCGCCGGATCGGCAGAGCCAGGAATTGAATCGTGTGTTCTTCACGCCCTCTCACACGCTCATTGCCATTTGGGCCGGCTATGGCGTCAGCCTGGTGATCGCCCTGCTGGTTGCCCGATATCGGGAATTCCGGCCCCATGCCTTGATCGGAGGGAGTGTTGCACTGGGCATCGCTCTCTACCTTTGGGCCTCGCTAGAGCGGGTGCATCCGCTCGACAAGTTTACTGCGGTGTTTCTGGTGCTTTGCGCCGGCGGTTTTCTTGCCGCATTGGCGGCCCGGCCGAAGCAGGTTCCCCTGCGAATCGTGTTGGTGATTTTTGCGATCCTGCCGCTCCATTCCGTGTTTTCTCATTGGTGGAAAAACGAGAAACGGGGCCACCTTTACGGTTATTGGTTCGGGCACGACATGTTCAAGCCTCCGTTTGAGATTTACCCGGAAATGGAGAAGAACGCGATTCTCTTCGGGGGGACGGACCCGGGTCGGTTTAATCCAACTTACATGATCTTTTGCGAGAGCTTTCTCCCGCCCTCGAAAAAGCCCCTGGACCCTGAGTTTGATCGGCGCGATGTCTACCTGATCACCCAGAACGCCTTGGCCGATCCAACCTACCTGGATTACATCCGCGCTCATTACTATCGGAGCGCTCAACAGGATCCGCCCTTCTTTCAAGAAATGTTAAGGAGCCAGACGGCCCGCAAGCTGGGGAGGACCAACTTCCTTGCACGGGTGGTGGCGCCGTTGGATCGGGCCATGGCCTCCTTTGGAGCCGCCGTCGAGGAACGACGACGAAGGGATGGGCTCTACCCTGATATCGAGATCTACACGCCTTCCGCCGAGGACTCGGAGAACGCCTACCTTGAATACATGGTCGACGCCCACCGACGAAAGCAACTGGACCAATTGAAGCCGGGCGAGGTGGTGACCCAGATGGAGGACGGTCACGTCTCGGTGCAAGGGCAAGCCGCCGTGATGGCGATCAATGGTCTCTTGACGAAAACGATCTTCGACAAGAATCCGAATCATGAGTTTTACATCGAGGAAAGTTTTCCTCTTGATTGGATGTTTCCCTATCTCACTCCCTACGGAATCATTCTGAAGCTCAATCGGGAGCCCGTCGAAGCGATCACCGAAGAGATGCTGGTCAATGACCGGCAGTTTTGGTCGCAGTACATGGAACGATTGATCGGCAATTGGATCCAACCGGACACAAGCATCGAGGAATTGGTTCGGTTCGCGAAGCAGGTTTATTTGCGGGGCGATCTCAGCGACTACCAAGGGGACACCAAGTTCTTACGGGAAGATTGGGCTCAGAAGGCCTTTTCAAAGGTCCGCAGTGCCATCGCCGGCGTCTATGCCTTTCGGTTGACCCCTCAGTGTCCGCCGGAGTTGCGTCCCAAGACCCCGGAAGAGGAACAACGACTGTTGGAAGAGGCTGATTTCGCGTTTCGACAAGCCTTCGCCCTGTGTCCCTACAGCCCGGAAGCAATTCTCCGATACTCCAATCTCCTCGCAACGGTCAATCGATTGGACGATGCCATCCTTCTGACCCGGACCTGCTACGAATTCGACCGGGAAAACGAGGGCGTGATCCAACTCCTCCGTCAGTTGAATCTTATGAAGCAGGGGCAGTCGACGCTTCAGCAGTTGGAGCAAGAGGTCAACCAATTAGAGCGGCAATATGCCGCCAATGCCACCAATCTTGAGGTCACTTTCAAACTGGTCTCCAAGTATGTGGCGTTGACGCGAACCAATGATGCCTTGAAACTTCTGGCCGCGATTGTTGGGGCCGAGGATTCGAGCCCCACGGCCCTGCTTTCCGCATCAGGCGCCTATATGCAGCTGGGCCGCTATGAGGAACTCGAGGGGGCCCTTGAACGGCTCGTTGCGGCGATGCCCGATAATCCGGAGGCCCGTTACGATTTGGCGGGGACGCAGGCCCTCTTGCAAAAGGGCTCCGAAGCGCTCGAGAACCTCCGTCGGGCGTTCGAGATGGATCGCCAGCGAACCGATCAGATCCCGGGGGCCAAGCCACTCTCCCAGCGCGCTCAGGAGGACGGGCGTTTCAATGGCATTCGCCATCTGCCTGAGTTCCGGCAATTGATCACCGGAAACTGACCGGGCATCGGCGGGGAGAACTGGGAGGATGGGATTTCTCCTTTTGGCGTCAAGCGGCGCCTTCCATGAAGGCATAGCAAAGGATGTGGCAGATTCCCATATGGGCGTCCTCCACGCGTCCATAGTGTTCCGAGTCGATCACCAGGACCTGATCGGCGATTTCGGCTAGCGCTCCTCGTTTGCCTCCAACCAGGGCAACCGTGCTTAGTCCCTTCTCCCTGGCCCACTGGAGCGCCTGAACGAGATTCGGCGAATTGCCGCTGACACTCATCGTGAGCACGACATCCCCCGCTTGGCCGTAGTTTTCGAGTTGCCGTCGATAGATATCCTCGTAGGCATAGTCATTGCCAATCGCCGTCATCCAACTGACGTTGTCGTTGAGTGAGATCACCTTGAAGCGTCTGCCCAACTTGTCGGAGGAGCCCTTTCCCAGGTCGGTTGCGAAGTGGGAGGCATTGGCGGCGCTGCCGCCGTTACCAAAAACAAAGAGTTGCCGCCCTTCCTGGTGAGTCCGTTTGAGGAGGGAAACGACCTCGCCGACCTGTTCCGGTGAAATCGAATCAAGCGCTCGTTTCTGTTCGGTGAGGTAGTTTTGGATCCATGCTTTCATCGGCATCAATGTTCCGGCGTCGATACATCGGAGGCAATCCTCAAATTGATCGACTTGAGTCCGGCCGGAGGCAGGGTGGGGGTATTGGATGCCAGGAGGATTCTCACGAATGAGAATAGCACTGCAATTGCTATGAGCAGAGGGTCCACGTGGTGAGAACCGGCGCCACGCTGACGGTGGTCGCGAGGCTGCCAACCCTTTATTGCGCCTGGAAGGGGGGGGAATCCGGTCGAAGGGGAACCAAGATTGTGATCAGCCTGACGAAGAAGCTTTCCGAGTCAAATCAGAGCCAAGCGCTGGTTGGATGGCACTTGATTCCCACCGCGTTCAGCGGAACCCATGAACACAAGACCGAACCAACCCAGCAAAATGAAATCTAACATCCTCCATTCCCTCAATTCCATGCACCGGAAACTGCCGGCGGCGGTTGCGCTGTTGGGAGTCCTCGCCAGCTTGAGCGTCAATGTGGACGCAGCACAGGTGGACACCGTGAGGCGCCAAGCTCTCGTCAAGCGGGGAAAAGCCCTTGAGTCTTTGAGAAGCATTCGAACCAACTTCACCGCTGCCAAGGGCCCACATGAGTTAGAGATTCAACGGGTGCGTCGCGACGGGAGCGACGTGTGGGCCGCATTGATGGGTAAGGATCCCAATGCGCCGGGATATACGGAATCTTTAGAGAAACTCCGAGAGGCTGGTGGTTTGCTCGATGAAGCGGAATCCATCCTCGGGTGGATCCCGACGATTATCGAGAGTGGCCGTCGCCACGGATTGAGGGGAGACGCAAAAATGGCCCAAGCTCTGGGCCAGCCAAGCGCTCGCGTTAAGATTCACTGTTACTGGGCCGCCATGGACTGGTATCGTCAAGCGATTGTCATCTTCAACCGGGCTCAGAATCACTTGAACCGGGTGGGGGATCTGATCACCTCTGCTGCCACCTTAATCAACGATGCCAGGCGCATGATCGGTGGTTTGCCCCCGGTGCCTGGGGCGGGTGCGATGCCTGGAGGTGTCCCGATGCCTTGATGGCCTGATCTCCGTTGTGAGGGTTCGTCGATGACGAGGCCCACAGGAGAATACTCGGTTTCACGGACTCCTCGGCAATGAGGGGTCTTTTTATTCATAGAGTCCCCGGAAAATCCCCGTTGAATCTCCCAGTTGGGCTGCGTTCCGCTCTCCCATGTTTCGATCGAGGGCAAGGAGAAGATTCGACATGGAGATTGAATCAGTTCATTGGACCGGTGGGGCGCCAATCGGCCTCCCTCTCCGTCCGCCAATACCAGGGGCAATCCACATGAGTATGGAAGCTTCCATAGAGGGGTGTGGCCTTCTGCTGGATCGGGCGAACATCCGGGCCGTAGTCTGGGGGCTGGCAGTGAGGAGGATGATCATCCCGCCACGCAGCGAGAAGTGGAATCCTCTTCCTGCCTCCTCAACGGTTCTGGGTTCTGTGCCGTCCACCACGTCTCAATCCCTCAGTCGATCTCGTGGAGTTGGGTTTGCGAGACCAACAGTGGATTTCAATCCGTTGACGTTCCGGCTATTCGTGCGATGAATCGAAGGAGAAGGGGGTGCGCCGGCTCAGCCATTTGTCCATGGTTGTATCCCTGCAACTCGATGATCTCTGTTTTCGGGTGGCCGACGACCTTCATCATTCGCCAGAGGTAGGCATTTTCTTCATATCGACCGAGGAGTTCCAAGCTTCGATCTCCGGTAATTAAGAGGAGGGGCGGGGCATCCTTTCGCACATGGTAGAGCGGTGCGAGATCATCGACAACCGCTTGCGTTCCCTCAATGCCTCGTTCGGCTCGAACGGTGAAGTGGGTGATGGTATGGCCGCTGTAGGGAATCAGACCCGCAATGCGGTTGGGATCGATTCCATGTTTCCCGAGCCACCGCGGGTCGAGACCGATCATGCTGGTGAGATAACCTCCGGCGGAATGCCCAGAGACAAAAATCCTGTCCGGACTCCCCCCATACTGGCGAATGTTTCTGAAAACCCAGGCTGTGGCGGCAGCGGCGTCCTCAATATAGACCGGCGCCTGCACGTGGGGATGAAGCCGGTAGTTGACCGCCGCCACGGCGATGCCGTTTTCTTTCAGTCTTGATGGAATCGATCGATTGCCGGCCTTGAGCCCTCCGCCGTGAAACCACACGACGGTGGGGTAGTTGCCGGCCCCGGTGGGGTGGTAGAGGTCGAGTCGGCATCGTTTGGCGGCATAACTCGAAGGGGCTTCGTTGGGTCGATAGGCGATGTTGGGGACGGTGCGATAGGAGCCTTCCTCGGCCGGGCCTTGTGCGGCGAGGTGACCGAAATCCCCGGCAGGGGAGCCGAGAAGGATGAAGGCGATGCAGGGAATGGAAAGAGACTTCATTGGGAGGTGGTGGTTTCCCCAAGGCTCCGCGGGCGACCGCGAAAAGTCAATCCGGAGTCGAGGTCTTGTTTTTCTTTTCAAGCTTGATCCAGACATGCAGGCTGAGGGCTTTAGGCCACGCCCCCGTCATGATCATGAAGTATGCTGTTTTCTCTCTTGGTTTGTTGCTCTCGGCCGCAGTGCAGGCGGCTCGCCCCAATATCGTCCTGGTGATGGCCGATGACCTCGGGTTTGCGGATTTGGGTTGTTATGGATCAGAGATCGATACGCCCCACCTCGATCGTTTGGCTGCCCGTGGATTGCGCTTCACCCAGTTCTACAACACCGCGAAATGTCACTCGTCTCGCGTTTCATTGTTGACAGGGCTCTATTGCGATCAGGCCGGCAGTAACCAGTTGTCACGAGGGACGACGATTGCCGAGGTGTTGCGCCGCGCGGGCTATTTTACCGCGATGTCGGGGAAGTGGCATCTTTCCAAACAACCGACCGATTTCGGATTTGATCGCTACTGGGGCCATTTATCGGGGGCGACCAATTTTTTCGAGGGTGACGGGACGTTTCGATACAATGGCGAGAAATACGACATTCCGGAGCAACTCAACGGGCGACCGTTTTACACCACCTACGCGATCATGGACTATGCTCTCGAATTCCTGGACGAGGCCCTGGCGACCGATCAACCGTTCCTGCTCTACACGGCGTTCAATGCGCCCCACTACCCCTTGCAGGCCCCGGAGGCCGCGGTGAAAAAGTATGATGGACTCTATGACCGTGGATGGGACGTGATGCGAACGGAGCGCCATCGACGTCAACTCGAGGACGGACTCATTCCCGCCAAGTGGAAACTCAGTCCTCGTCCCTCCCACGTTCCAGATTGGCAAAGCCTCAGCAGGAAGGAGCAGCAGTGGGAAGCGGATCGGATGGAGGTTTTCGCAGCGATGGTCGATGTTTTGGACGAGAATATGGGGCGCCTGGTCAAGTACCTGGAAGCCAAGGGGGTGTTGGACAATACCATGATTCTCTTTTGTTCCGACAACGGGGCTTGCCCCTTCGAGAGGACTCAAGGGCGTTACCTCAAGCCCTGGGATCCGAAATCCTATTGGACCTATGACTCCAGTTGGTCGATGGTTGGCAACACTCCATTCCGACTCTACAAGCAGAACCAACACGAGGGCGGGATTTCGTCCCCGCTCATTGCTCACTGGCCAAAAGGGATCTTGGTGCCGGGTGGAAGCGTGAGTGATCAACCGGGACATCTGATCGACTTCATGGCGACCTTTCTTGATGTGTCAGGGGCCGACTATCCGACGCAGGTGGGCGAACGAAGAATCGATCCCCTGCAGGGCAAGTCGCTGATTCCCATTTTTGAGGGAAAGACGCGAACGCCTCATGAGCAACTCTATTTTCATTTTGGAACGGATCGCGCCCTTCGTCAGGGACCGTGGAAGCTGGTGTCGGCGAAGCTGGGGCGGTGGGAACTCTACAACATGGACGAGGATCGGACGGAGACGAATGATCTCTCGGAAGGGAATCCCGATCGCGTTCGTACCATGTCTCAAGAGTGGTTTCGGATGGCTCGCCAGGTGGAACGACTGAGTGGAAGGCACCTGAAGCCGGTTCAATCGAACCTGACCCGCCTGAACTTTCGAAAGGATACCAGCAGCGGGGCGGCCCCTTAGGAACGAGGCGTTCGAATTGGAGGAGAGTTGGCACCGCGTTCAGCGATGGAAGACGAGACCTCACCAGCGAAGGGGAAGTTCGGCCATGGCAGCGTCGATGTTTTTGGAGGTGGGCGGGAGCGGAATCAGGGAGTGGCTTGCGGAGAGCCTCGTGCCCGACCGCTGGTAGTTCATAATGCTTGCCTCATGAAAGGGTGGCGGGATCAAGACGCCAGATGCCGAGCGAAAAAATCTTTTGTCTTTTGCCACATCTTGGGAGAGAGCACATGACCCGTGTCGGGTTCGATGAAGGCGCTAAAGCGATCGCTGGCACCGGCACGAGCATAGGCTTTTTCAATGGTTTGAATGCCCTCGCGTGCCTCAGCGATGGGGCTGCCGGAATCGTTTTCACCCAGGTTGAGGTGGAGGGCTCTTGGTGCGATGAGACCGGCAATATCGGGGGTGTCTCCGAATTCATAGAAACCGGGAATGAAGTTGGGAAAACAGTGAAGGATTTTGGTTCGATGGATTCCCGCGTAGGTCGGGAGGCAACAATTCCCCACGAGGGCCTTGAGTCGCGGTTCAAAGGGGCCGATCAGCCAGGTGTGGGTGGAACCCATTGAGTGGCCGTAACATCCCAGTCGATTGGAGTCGACTTCCGGGCGGGAAGCCAGCAGGTCGACGGCCCGTTTCATGTCGAGGATGTTTTTCCAGGCCATGCAGCGGCCGCTGACCGTCGAGCGGAGAAACTCGAATCGTTCGTATTGCGATCCCTTGAGCCGACCTTCGGGATCCTGGCGTTCCTCGAAGCAGAGTGCGTCGGGACAGAGAACGACGTATCCCAACTGGGCGAGGGCCGCTCCCGTATGATGCATCGGGTTGCCCTCGAGTCCAGCGGGTTCGGATTTGCCCAGGGGATATTCGCCGTTGTGTTGGTGCCAGACGGCGATTCCGGGCGCGGGATTCTCGGTCGTGACGCCTTGTGGGATGAGGAGGTAGGCCGGGCAGTTGGATTCCGCATCAAGCCGGTAGGAGACCTTGAGGCGGGCAAAGTCCGGGGTCGACTCGGATGAGTGGACACGGACGTCGAGCGGGCCGCCCTCGGGCCAGGGGCCACCGAGGCAACTCTGGAGCTGAGATCGAAGGGTCCCGGGATCAGAAGAAGTCATGACGGGAATCTGGGCCGGGGTGGGGGACGTCTGAGCGAGGGCGCCGGCAGCCAAGCTGGTGGTTTTTAAGAAAGACCTGCGATCGGGCATCATGGCTCAGCGTGTGGGAAAGAGGGCGGTCTGTCAAAGGAGATGATGTTGGCGGAAGAGGAGGGGCTAAGATTGAGCTCTCTCCGCGGATCGGTTGCTTCCTGCCGGAAGCGGAACCGATGTTCGGCATTGATGATGGGTTTGGGAGGGCAGCCTTTTTTAAACCATCGGCGGTGGTTTTCGGCGTGAAGGATTGAAATCTGGGTGATTTCACCCCTTGCATCAACGTGAATCTGCGCTCTTGATGAAAAGAGCGCAGTGGGGACCCATACCATTCCCATTGTGCGACAGCCCCATGCATCTTGAGGGGCCCCTCGGCCGTGCGATTGGGGGGGGCTTTTTTATTGCCTTTGATTTACTCTTCCGAGGGGCCGGCCACGCTGCCAGGGAGGTCCGGTGCGGAGCCCAATCCGTTTGGTGTGATCTCCTCGGTGGCGGGGTTGGCTTGAGGCGAAGGACCCGGTGCGTCAGGGTTGGGGATGGAAAAGCCCTGGGCTTGTTGTTGAGTGGCGATGTATTCCTGGCGAAGACCTTCCAGTTGGCTGCCAAGCCGGGCGTAGTCTTGTTCGAGGCGTTCGAATTCGGGGTCGATCTTCAGGCACTCTTCCTGAATCGCTTCGAAGAGGGCCTTGCGAGCCGTTTCGATCTCTGGAATTACCGCGACCTGGGCTTGGAGTGGCTGGATCTCGCCGCTGAGGGTCTCGTACTCGGCGATGAGTTTCTTTGCTTCCTCACTGAAGGTGGCGGGATCTTGGGAATTGATTTCCTCATTGGCCTCGAGAATTTTGACCAGTTCCGGGAGGCGTTCGAGCGCCGGCTTGACATCGGGTTTAAGCTTGAGCATTTCCTCCTCGGCGGCCGCTTCGAGGGATTCGCGCATCTCGATCACCCGCTCGACATCCATTGCCTGTTCCTGAACGGTTGCCAGCGTTTCGGTGATCTGATCCAACTGCATTTGGAGCGCCTGGCCTTGCTCCAGGATCGCCCGTGCCTCTGGCGGGAGGGTTGGTTGGGACGGGGCCATGGGTTGGCTGAATCCCGGTTGGGGGCCGGAACCTGGGGTCGGGGAGGGAGAGGAACCGCTGTCACAACTCACGAGAAGAAAGACCGAGGCCAGGGCGAGGAGGGGAATGGCATTGAAGGATTTCATCTTTTTGAATGGCCCCGCCGTGCGAAGGATCTGCCGTTGGCGACCGAGGCCCGGACCTTGCCTGGAATCGGCAGAGGAAACAACCGAATTGTTCTTCCGGTCCCCGATGGTGAAGGGACTGATATATCGTCTTCCCCTCGCTGCGGCTCGGTTTGACAGAATCATCGGAAACAGGAAGGGTGTCGTCGATGGTGGAGGATCACCCGGAAGGTTTCAAATGCAGTTCTCAAGGCGGAAGAGGGGTCTGCCGGTTACTGGCTTGTGATGCTTAAGGCACCGACGATCGTATGGTTACGCCGCGATTTGCGGCTTTCCGACCACCACCCGCTGCAGGCGGCCCTCCGGAGAGGCCCCGTGATCCCGGTTTATGTCTGGTCACCGGCGGAGGAGGCCAGGGGCCGACCGGGGGCGGCGTCCCGTTGGTGGTTGCATCATTCGCTGGCTCGATTGGACAGGGATCTTCGAAAGGTGGGGTCGCGACTGGTGCTGCGATCTGGGCCAGCCTTGGAAGCCCTTCGTGACATTGTGGAAAAGAGCGGAGCCCAGGGGTTGGTTTGGCATCGTCGTTATGAACCGGAGGGGATGGCGACGGACCGAGCGGTGAAAGCGTTCTTCCAGAATCGGATGGAGTGGATTGAAAGCATGCCAGGCGACACGCTTGTGGAGCCTTGGACGGTTCAAACCCAATCCGGGAAGCCGTTTCGGGTGTTTAGCCCGTTCTGGCGGCGTTGCCTCCAAACCCTCGAACCGGGGGAGCCGCTGTCGGTTCCCGAGGGATTGCCCTCGCCCCAATCATGGCCGGCATCAGAGCGGCTTGAGGATTGGAATTTGCGGCCCACGATTTCATGGGCCGAGGGCATGGAGGCCCATTGGGAGCCGGGAGAAACGGGTGCGCAGGCACGCCTTGGATCGTTTCTGGAAGGCAAGATCCTCAGGTATGGCGCCGACCGAAACCACCCGGATCGAACGGGAACCTCTTCGCTCTCTCCCCATCTGCATTTTGGAGAAATCACTCCTCGGCAGGTATGGGCCGCATTGAATCGCTTTGCCGAGCGAAGGGGCTTGGAGCAAGAAAACTGGCGGTCGTGGCAGTTTGTCTCGGAATTGGGCTGGCGCGAGTTTGCGATTCATTTGCTCTATCATTTCCCTGAGACCACGACCCGCCCTCTGCGGAATGAATTCCTCAAGTTTCCGTGGGCCGAGGTCCCCTCTCAACTGCGAGCCTGGCAGCGGGGAAAGACGGGATACCCCATCGTCGATGCTGGCATGCGGGAGTTGTGGCACCATGGGTGGATGCACAATCGAGTGCGGATGATCGTGGCCTCCTTCCTGGTCAAACACCTGCTTGTTCCCTGGCAGAAGGGAGCCGAGTGGTTCTGGGACACCCTGGTTGATGCAGATTTGGCGAGCAACACCCTGGGGTGGCAATGGACAGCGGGTTGCGGTGCCGATGCCGCCCCCTATTTCCGGATCTTCAATCCGATCACCCAAGGCGAAAAATTCGATCCCCAGGGCGTGTATGTTCGCCGCTGGATTCCTGAATTGGTCAAGGTTCCCGATCGGTTCTTGAACCGGCCCTGGGAGGCCCCGGCGGAGGTGATGGCGGGGGCGGGCGTTCGGATGGGGGTCGATTATCCCCTGCCCATTGTGGATCATGCCGAGGCACGGAAAAGGGCCTTGGGCGCTTACGCCGAAATGCGAAGCCTCGCCGCGTCATGAGGATTCCATCTTGGGGTTCGCCGAAACCTTTCCCTTGGTGGGGCGTGGATTTGCTTTCTTTGTCAAAGGGTTGGCTCTTTTTGAGCCGATGCCAATGGGGAACGATGAGGATGATTGGTTGAAACGTGACCCGACCGGGATTCCCAAGGGGGCTTGAGGATTTGCTTTGACTTGAAGGATCCCCGTCGAAGAATGAGGACATGCGCCTCATCTCCTGGAGCTTCTTGGGTTCTCTTCTCGCCTCGATGTGCTTGTGGGCCGAGCGGCCGAACATCATTTTCATCATGGCCGATGATTTGGGGTATGGCGATCTGGGTTGTTTTGGTCAGAAGACGATTCAAACACCAAACCTGGATCGACTCGCAGCCGAGGGGATCCGATTCACCAGTTTTTATGCGGGCTGTACTGTTTGCCGCCCTTCGCGCCTGACCTTGTGGACGGGGCGGCACACTGGCCACACTCCGATTTCCTCGAATCAGAGCTATGTGTTTCAACCCGCGGACGTGACCGTGGCCGAATTGATGAGCGAGGCCGGCTATGCGACGGGAGGAATCGGGAAATGGGCGATGGGTCGGCCTGAGTCGATGGGCCATCCGAACCTGAACGGATTCCAGTTCTGGATGGGTTACATGGACCAAGGGGAGGCGCATAATTACTATCCGACCCATCTTTGGCGCAACCGGGAAAAGGTCATTCTTCCAGGGAATGAATTGAGTTTAGATCCCAAGGCTCGCGGGAGAGTGGCTATCAAACGAGTGACTTACTCGCATGATCTCATGACGGATGAAGCGCTGGAGTTTGTTCGGCGGGAATCCGGTGGCCCCTTCTTGTTGCATGTGCATTGGACGCTTCCTCATGCCAACAATGAAGGTGGCAGGGTGACGGGAGACGGAATGGAGGTTCCGGATTACAGTCGCTATGGTGACCGGGATTGGCCCTCACCGGAGAAGGGCCAGGCGGCGATGATTGATCGCCTCGATCGTGATGTGGGAAGGATGATGACCTTGCTGAAGACACTGGGAATCGATCGCAAGACCTTGGTCTTTTTTACTTCGGACAACGGTCCCCACTCGGAGGGAAACCATCGGCATGAGTTCTTTGATGCCAACGGTCCCTTGCGAGGGTTCAAGCGGGATCTCTACGAAGGCGGCATTCGCGTGCCAGCGATCGCTCGGTGGCCAGGGGTGATTGAAGCCGGCCGGACGAGCGATGAACCCCTGGCATTTTGGGATTTTCTTCCCACAGCCTGCGACCTGGCGGAACAACCCGTTGAGATTGAGACCGATGGAATCTCCTTTGGGCCGTTGCTGCGGGGCGATGCTCAACGGGGGCATGATTATCTGTTCTGGAAATTCGGCGAGAAGCAGGCCGTGCGTCAGAATGATTGGAAGGCGGTCAAACCTGGGCGGGATGCGGCCTGGGAACTCTACCATCTGGGATCCGACCTGGGAGAGACCCTGGATCTGGCCGTGACGCATGGACCGAAACTCAAGGAATTGGTTGCCTTGGCGGCTGCCTCCCAGCCTTAGATTCATTTCCAACAGGTGTGACGGCTTCCGCCTAAGTGGCCGGTCCCAGTCCCTGTCGGCGCCGCAATGACGCCGCTCTCCCAAAGCCACGATGGGGTCGCGGTCGGTGCCTCACCCTTTCGTTTGCTAGCCTCGAGTCATCTGGATCGAACCGCTTCAGCGGTCGCAACGGAGGAGGGAGGACTCGGTGGCGAGGAGACTCTATGGTTGCTCTCCGGGGCGGATCATGGAACGATCATGGTCGAAGATGGCGGACCTGGCATTAACCCATTCAAGTCGTTCCGGCTTCCGGTGGTCAGCGGGAGCACTGGGGCGAAGGGATGCGATCGAAGGCCTGCTCCTGATACTCTTCTTTGGGGTTCAACTTATCCCTCGACTCTCCGCGTCGCCTGAATCACCGGAGGCGAAAGCCCTCTTTGACGATCTCGTTCTCCCGACCTTGGAGGCTCGTTGTTATGAGTGTCATTCGGCCGAATCCGATCGCATCAAGGGGGGGCTACTTCTGGATCGGAGGGTTGGCCTCCGGCAGGGAGGGGATTCAGGTCCGGCCATCGTTCCGGGAAAACCAACGGAAAGCCTATTGATTGAAGCGATTCGGCATGAGGGGCTGAGAATGCCGCCCAAGGGCGGTCCGCTGTCGGCGAAGGAAGTCGCGGGATTTCGACGTTGGGTGGAACTGGGAGCCCCCGATCCCCGCGACCAACCGATGGAGGACTTCTCCCCGGTGACGGATGGAGAACAGGGGCGTAAGCATTGGGCCTTTCAACCCATTGGGTCTTTGGACTCCTCGATCCCGTCCGGGGCTCAAGGGGGGCGGACGCTTGATGGTTACATCCAGCGCTCGCTGACCGAAAAGGGCCTGGCCCGATCCTCTCGGGCGAGTCGTCGAGATTTGGTCCGGCGGTTGAGCTTCGATGTGACGGGACTGCCTCCCAGTGAGGGGGAACGGGCCCGTTTTCTCGAGGATCCTTCCCCCGGGGCCTATGTCGCGCTGGTGGATCGTCTGCTGGCGAGTCCACAATTTGGTGAGCGTCAAAGCTTGTTTTGGCTCGATGTGGTTCGGTTCGCCGAGTCGGAAGGCTTTGAATACGACCGAACGCTCCTCGGAGCCTGGCGATATCGAGATTATGTGATCGACGCCTTCAATCGCGACAAACGCTACGACCGGTTTGTGCTTGAGCAAGTGGCGGGCGATGAGTTGACGATTCCCACCCATGAGAGTTTATCCGCTGCGGTCTTTCATCGGTTGGGTACGGTTCGACGAAATGCTGGAAATCCTGAGATCGCCCTGAGCCGAAACGAGGTGCTGACGGAGCGAACCGACGTGATTGGGGCGGCCTTCCTTGGGCTCACCCTCGCTTGCGCCCGTTGTCACGATCATAAATTCGATCCCGTTTCCCAGAGGGACTACTACCAGCTTCAAGCATACCTGGCGGCGACTGCGGAGGGAAACGTGGAGTTGGCCAGCCCTGAGGAACAAGAGGAGTGGACGCGGCAATCGGAGGCCATCGAGAGCGAAATCAGCCGTTTGCAAGCTCGGAAATCAACCCTGAAGGGAGAGGCGCTGGAGGCTGTCTCGCAGCAGTTGCGACGACTCGCAGCGCGTCGGCCCGAGGCATTGCCGAAGATTCCTTCGATCAAGAATGACTACGCAAATGTCACGCCGATCCACTTGCTGAGACGGGGTGACTGGGAACGGAAAGGGGAGCCGGTGAGGATGAAACCGCTGGACGTGCTGGGCGGGGAGAGGGTGACGGGTGCCCCTCTGGATACTCGAAACCCGAGAACGCGATTGGCGAGGTGGTTGACCCGTGATGCTCATCCTCTGACCGCCCGGGTGATCGTGAATCGAATTTGGCAACAGTATTTTGGGGTGGGATTGGTGGCGACGGCGAACGATTTCGGTAAGAACGGTGAGGTGCCGAGTCACCCGGGCTTATTGGATTTTTTGGCCGCCGAAATCATCCGGCATGACTGGCATCTCAAGCCGATTCATCGGATGATCCTGCTAAGCGAGACCTATCGACAATCGTCACGACTGGAACCCAGCGCTCTGGCGGTGAAAACTGATCCCGGCAACCGGTTGCAATGGCGCCACACAAAACGCCGTCTCTTGGGAGAGGAGATGCGCGACAACATGCTCTCGGTGGCGGCCGTGCTTCATGATGATTTGGGCGGTGAGAGTGTGATGCTCCCGGTCGAGGAAGACTTGGTCAAGCTGCTCTACAAGCCTTCTCAGTGGCAGGTTTCCCAAACGCCGGGGTCTCATTTTCGGCGGTCGGTTTATCTGATTGCCAAACGAAATCTTCGCCTTCCTTTCATGGAAGCCTTTGATCAGCCAGCGCTGTTGACCAGCTGTTTCCGAAGGGAAAGTAGCACCCACGCTCCCCAAGCATTGGAGTTGCTCAACGGCCGGATCTCCAACGAACTGTCGGAGGCCTTCGCCCGTCGGATTCGATCGTCCGCTGGGGGGGATGTCGAGGGGCAAGTGCGCGTCGCTTACCGGTATGCCCTGGGGCGTGATCCCAATCGCAGCGAATACGAACTCGGGGTTCCGTTTATCAGAGAGCATTCCCTCGAGGAATTTGCCCTCGCGATGTTTAACCTCAACGAATTCCTCTATGTCTTCTAGGCGAGATTCGTCGGTGCCCCGCGGACGACCGGTTCATGTGCGCCGGACTCGAACGCGGCGAGAGTTTTTAACGGATGCGTTTTGTGGGTTTGGCGCTCTCGCCTTGACGGCGATGACCCGTCAAGCGCGGCTCCATGCCAACTCGGTGGGAGGATTACCCCCGATCGTCCCGCCGGTGGCGCCCAAGGCGCGTTCGGTCATTTTCCTGTTTATGGCCGGAGGTCCGAGCCAGATGGAGACCTTTGATCCAAAGCCCTTGTTGAATCAATTGAGCGGGCAACCTCGGCCGGCGTCGTTTGGGGAAGCGAAGTATCAGTTTGTGGAATCGGATGCCAAGCTCCTGGGGACGAAGCGTTCCTTTGCTCGATACGGGCAGTCGGGTCTGGAGGTTTCCGATCTCTTTCCCCATCTCTCCCGATGTGCGGACGATCTGGCGATTCTCAGATCATGTCATGGTGACATGGTGGTGCACTCCGCGGCGCAGTACGAGTTGTTCACGGGACGCGTGGTTCCTGGAGCGCCGAGTATGGGGTCCTGGATGGCTTACGGCTTGGGCGCGGAGACGGAGGCGTTGCCTGGATATGTGGTCATGCCCGACCCCCTGGGGGCGCTTGAAGCAGGCCAGCCGATGTACTCGAATGGGTTTCTTCCAGCAAGGTTCCAACCGACCATGTTTCGACCGAGTGACCGGCCGGTCCTCAATCTGGAGTCGTCGCGGGGCGCATCGATCGAGCAACGCCGGGCGACCATCGATCTGATTCGCCAGCTCAATGGCGCGGCCGAGCTTCCCCTGGATCCAGAATTTGAGGCCCGGTTGTTGGCCTATGATCTGGCGTTCAAGATGCAGGTTGAGGCGCCCGCCATGTTTGACCTCAGTCGGGAACGTCCCTCAACCCTGGCGCTTTACGGAATTGGTCAGGAACCGACCCATGACTACGGGCGTCGATGCCTCCTGGCGCGCAAACTGGTCGAAGAAGGCGTGCGATTTGTGTGCGTGGTCTCGGGGGGCGGTCCCGGCAACATGCAGTGGGATGCCCATAAGGACATTGAGGAGAACCATCTTCGTAAGGCGGCGGAGACGGATCAGCCGGTGGCCGCGCTGTTGAGGGATTTGAAACAGCGAGGCTTGTTGGATTCGACCCTGGTTTTGTGGGGAGGTGAGTTCGGCCGGTCGCCTGAAGCGCAAACCTCTGTGGGTCGGGACCATCACAATTTGGGCTTTTCGATGTGGATGGCGGGGGGCGGCGTTCGCGGAGGGCAAGTCGTTGGGGCGACTGATGAGATCGGGTTGCGAGCGGTGAAGGATCCGTTCCACTTTCGGGATATTCATACCACGATTCTCCACCAAATGGGTCTGGACCAGCACACCTTGACCTATCCTCATCTGGGGCGGGAGGAGCGCCTGACCTTCATCGAGGGAGAGGTGATTCGTCAAATTGTTTGAAGCCTGAGAGGTCCGGGAGTCTAAGGTATCGGACGGGGTGTAGAAACCCATTGTTTTCTCCCTCCGATTGTCACAGACTGCCCGGATTCCCAACGGCGAAGGCCGCCGCATCGATTTGCGTGTTGGGTCCGGGTTGCTCACCAACGCTTGCCGCTTATGAACTATCTTGTGCTTGCTCGAATTTGTCTACTGATCGGGGCGCTGGCCGCTGCGCTCGTTTGCCAACAGGCTGAGGCAGCCTGGCCGGAAAAGCCGATTCGGATTTTGGTGGGATGGTCGGCCGGAGGGTCGTCCGATATGACCACTCGCGCCTTGGCGATGGAGATGGAGAAGGAATTGGGGAAACGCATCCTGGTTACCAATGTCAAGGGAGCCCATGGCTCAATCGGGGGCGGGCGGGTGGCCAAAGGCCGGGCAGACGGGTATCAGTGGTTTGGAGGGGCCGCCGTGCAGGGCGCCTGGCCCGTGATGGGATATGGCAAGGTGTCCTGGCGTGATTACTACGCCATGTTGAGCGTCATGCTGCCGACCACGATTTATGTCAGGGCGGATGCCCCGTGGGAAACGCTCGACGACCTCCTCAAGGCCATTCAGGCCTCTCGCAAGGGCCAATTCAAATATGGCCATCCCGGAGTGGGGAGCAATGGCCAGATCTTTGCCGGATTGGTGTTGGATTCGGTTGGAGCGGCCGACAAGGTGACGGCTATTCCTTATGGCGGTGGCAGAGAAGCGGGGAGATACCTGCTTTCCGGGCAAATCAAGTTTGCCTCGGTGACGATGGGTGATCTAACGGATTGGGCGGCTGGAAAACGCGTGCGGCCGTTGGCCAATTTGTATTCCAAGGATATTGAGTTTGAGGGAGTCCAGTATCCCGCGGTGACCCACTCCATTCCCTCGCTTGCCGCCTACGAAGCGATCAACCCCTTTTATGGGATCTACCTTCCGCGTGACACCCCGGAGGCTGTTGTGGAAAAGACCGCCGCTGCGTTTGCCAAAGCCATCCGCAGCAAAAAGTTTGGGCAACTCGCCATCAAGGAGCGGGCGGGCATCCTCCTTCCCAAGCTGGGCCGGGAGGCGGACGAGCAGATGTCGAGAATCGCCTCGGCGCGTGGGTGGGCGCTGCAGCAACTGGGGATTGCCAAGCATTCACCCGAGAAGTTTGGCATTCCGAAGCTCAGCCAGTGGAACTGGCCGCCCAATGATGCGGCGGCCCGGGTTCGTCCCTGGCCCGAGTCGATTAAACCCCTCCGGCCTTGAGTCGCTCCATGGGCCGCGAGTCGATTGCTTGATCGAATATGGAGGATCGCCAAAACGGAGATCTACTGCTGGGGGTGGCCTTTGTGCTGTTTGGTGCTGTGGTCGGTGTCGAGGCTCTGCGAATGCCTTATTGGGAGAGGGAGACGTTTTTTCTCGCTCCAGGATTCGTGCCGCTCCTGACCGGGGTTGCCCTTTCCTTGCTTGGCGTCGTTTACGGCATCAGGGCCGGACTTGCGGGCGCTTGGCAAAACTGGGCGGGCTGGTTTCGCGATCTCCGAACGAACCCGGAGAATAAGCGACTCATGGTGTTGCTGGCGATCGTATTGGTCTACACGGTCGGCCTCGTTGGTAGGATGGGCTTCTTCTGGGCGACCTTGGTTTTTCACGGGACCATCTTCGGGTATTTGCGGATCGGGGGATGGTTGAAATGGCTGGGGGTTTCGATCGGAGCCACTCTGTTCGTTGCCGTTTTGCTCCCTCGTTTGTTTGAGATGCCTTTGCCCGAGATCGAATAGAGCACAATGGACTGGGCCTTGGTTTGGCAGGAATGGAGGGCGTTACCGGGAGTGGCCGGGGAGGTGTTGGTGTCGCCCGGCCTCCTGTTGGCCGTCCTCGTGGGCAGCGTTATGGGGCTCATCTTTGGAATGTTGCCGGGAATCTCCGCCGTGATGGCGATGTCCCTGCTCGTCGGCTTGGTCTTCAAGGCGCCCGTGGAGGTTGGGCTTGGGTTGTTGATTGCAATCTATGTGGGAGCCATGGCGTCCGGGGGGGTGACCGCCATTCTGGTGAACATTCCCGGAACTCCCGCAGCGGCGGCAACGGGGGTGGATGGGTTTCCCATGGCCACCCAGGGTCGTGCGCGAGAAGCGATTCAGGCGTCCTTCAGCGCTTCCTTCGCGGGGGCGGTGCTGGGTGAATTCCTCACCCTCCTTTTGCTTCCGTTCATCGCCGTCATTGCGCTCAAACTCGGCGATTGGGAAATCTTCCTGGTTGCGCTCATCGGGGTCACCCTGGCGGGTGCCCTTGCGGGAAAGAGTCCGCTCAAGGGATGGCTGGCAGCAGTTTTTGGGCTGATCATTGCGATGGTGGGAATGGAGGAGATCTGGGGGCACCCTCGCTTTGGTTATACCGACGAAATGAACCGAGGCTTTGAATTTGTTCCGGCCTTGATTGGCTTGTTTGGCTTGTCCGAAGTGTTGCAGGTGCTGAAGCAGAAGGCGCCGTATCAAATCAAGGGAGAATCGGGTCGGATTTGGATAGATTTTCGACTCCTCTATCGGCAGGCGCGCAACCTGGTCCGTTCGGTGCTCGTGGCGGTGGGGATCGGCATTGTTCCGGGGGTGGGGGAATCAGCTGCCTGTTGGGCCAGTTATGATTTGGCGAAGCGGGGAAGCAAGAGGAAGGACTCTTTTGGCAAAGGCGCGGTGGAGGGGGTCGTTGCCGCCGAGGCGGCCAACAGCGGAACGGCGGGAGGGGCCTTGATTCCATCTCTGGTCTTCGGGATTCCCGGAAGTGGTCCGACGGCGATTCTGATCGCTGCGCTCTTCATTTATGGGTTTCGACCCGGCCCGATGTTGATGATTGATGAACCCGGTTTGGTGGCTCGGATCGTGGTCCTGTTTTGGCTGGCTGCCGTCGGCACGGCGGCGGGAGCCGTGGTGCTATCCCCCTACTTTCTACGCATTCTCTCAAGCCCCCGGGAGATCCTTCTCCCCATCGCCGCGTCCCTTGGCGTGTTGGGGGCGTGGGCTGCGGGATTCACGCGCTTTGATATCTATTCAATGGTTGGGTTTGGTGTTCTGGGTTTCATCCTTCGACAGCGGGGCTTTCCCTTGGCTCCCATGGTGCTTGGCATTCTCGTGGGGGGGATCGCTGATCTTTCCCTGAGGCGGGCCCTCCAGACCCATTCCGGTGATTGGATGACGATGATTAAATCGCCCGCTAGCCTCCTGCTATTGCTCATTCTCTTCGTGACCATTGGGGGCCAGTTGCGGGCCTGGTGGACGTCGCGCCCGAAAGCGACATCAGGAAATTAAATGATGGGAGCATTGGCAGCCAAACGGGTTCTCGAGAAATTCCGCGAATTGGAAGTGACCCATGTCGTGGGATTGCCCGATAACGGATCGCGGGCTCTGTTCGCTCTTCTCGATCAAGACTCGGGCATTGAGGTGGTTGGCGTGACGCGGGAGGGCGAAGCGTTCGCGGTGGCCGCGGGGCTCTTTGCGGGGGGATGCCAACCGCTGGTTTTGGTTCAGAACACGGGACTGCTTGAATCGGGGGATGCCTTTCGAGGGACCTTGTATAACATGGGCTTTCCGGTTCTGATGCTGGTTGGCTATCGGGGCTACGAGTCGCTGGGGCGAGGACCGGGACGGGTCGACACGGCCGCCAGTTTTCTGGAACCGACATTGAAGGCTTGGGATATCCCTTATTGGATGGTGACCGGGCATGACGAACTGGCCCGCTTTAATGAGGCGATGGCGGTGGCGAGGGAACGGAGTCTTCCCGCGGCCATCCTCTATCCAGGAGAAACCACGGAGTGATGCTGGAGAAAGACGATTGCTTGGAACGATTGGCGGCGGCTCGGCAGGATGAGGTCGTGATTACCACGATGAGCGTGGTGGTGCCTTGGGAGCGCTGGTCCAACCATCCCCTGGATTTCGCTTCGGCGAATAGCGCCATGGGTCATGCCGCCGACTTTGCCTACGGATTGGCGATGGCGCAGCCGCAACGCCGGGTGATTACCCTCAATGGCGATGGGTCCATGCTCATGTGCCTGGGTACCCTGGTCACCATGGCACAGCGTCCTCTTTCCAACTTGGCCTTGGTGATCACCGAAAACGGTCGCTACGAGGTCACGGGAAACCAGTTGCTGCCCGCTTTCGGTCGATTCTCGTTTGCTGCGCTTGCCCGGGCTGCTGGATTGACCTCTGTGAGAGAGATCGGCGATGAGGCATCGTTTGAAGAGGCCCTCCCCGAGTTGCTGGGCGCTCCCGGGCCGGTCGTGCATATTTGGAAACTGAAGAGGGATCAGGAAGGCCCTCCGAAGCCAGCCGATCCAATGCGAGACCGTGCCTGGCGATTGAAAGTGGCGTTGGCGGAAAAAGACGAGGGATAGAAAGGTCGAGCATGGGGCATCCAGTTGAAGGAAAACGGTTTGAGGTCACGCGGGTGATCGATTTCACTGCCAGGGCGTTCCTGGCCTGCGGGGCGACAGAGGATGCCGCTCGAAAAACGGCCAGGCATTTGATCGGCGCTGATCTTCGGGGGGTCGATACCCACGGGATTGTGCGGCTTCCCCTCTATGTCAGTCGGGTTCAGAAAGGGCTGATGGACGCCCGATCGGCACCTGAATTGATCCGTGAGAGCGCCACGACGGCCGTATTTGATGGCCGTAATGCCTTGGGGCAGTATGTGGCGCATGAAGCGATGCAGAGGGCGATCGACAAGGCGAGGGATCACGATTTGGGCGTGGTGACGGTCCGGCATAGCAATCACTATGGGGCGGCAGCGGAATATGCGCTGATGGCGGCCGAAGCGGGCATGATTGGCATGACGACAACCAATACGGCTCCACTGATGCCTCCCAAAGGAGGGGCTGCCCGTCGGGTCGGCAATAATCCGTTGTCGATTGGCGTGCCGTCCCGACTCAAGGCGCCGCTGACCCTGGACATTGCATTGAGCGTGGTCGCCGCATGGAATCTGATGCTGGCTCATGGTCGAGGTGAGAAGATCCCGCTGGGCTGGGCCCTGGATTCGGAGGGGAATCCCACGGACGATCCCTATCAGGGATTCGTGGGTGGGGGAACCCTCCTGCCAATTGCGGGACACAAGGGGTTCGGTCTTGCCTTGATGATGGATGTTCTCTCGGGGGTGTTGAGTGGAGGGCAGTTTGCCAACCAGACTCGAGGGCTAAAGAGCGAGGAACCGGTCGGCGTTTCCCACTTCATGTTGGCGATCAATGTGGAGGCCTTCATGCCTTTGGCTGAATTCCACGAACGGATTGACGAACTGGTTCGTTTGATGAAATCCGCCCCCCGCCGGGACGGGGTCAGCGAATTGATGGTGCCCGGCGAGCCGGAACATCGCAAAATGGTGCAGCGTCAGGCAGAGGGCATCCTGATCGAGGATCGAGTGATTCGAGAGCTTGATGCGATGGCCGACTCGTTGGAGATCGAGCGACTGGGGGTCGAGTCCCCTTAAGGAGAGAGGGGCTCGGGCCCGCGATACCGATCGAATTCCCGAACCAGTTGTCGGTAACCGTTAGAAACGATGCCTCCATCCGATCCGAGAGCCACAAAGGAGTAACCGAGATCAATCGTGTCCTTGAGCTGAGCGGGGTCGAGCAGAAGGATTCCAGCGGCTTTGCCTGCATTTCGGGCGGCGGTGACCACCTTTCGCCGTGCGGCGATGTAGTCGGGATGGCTGTATTGCTGAGGAATCCCCATGCTGACCGTCATGTCCATGGGGCCAAGAAACAAGACGTCTACCCCATCCACTGCGGCAATTTGATCGACGACTTCAAGGGCTTCCATCTGTTCGATCTGAACGATGGTGAGAAGGCTCCGGTTCGCATGGGCAAAGTAGCTCTCGAAGTCCCGCCCGAACCCGGAGGCGCGGTTGAGTTTGGCCACGCCCCTGATTCCTTCCGGGGGATAACGCATCGCAGAGACGACCAGCTTTGCTTCCGCCACCGTGCTGACCCAAGGCACCATGACGCCTGAGGCCCCTAGATCAAGAATGCGCTTGAAGCGACCTGGATCGTAATTGGCCACGCGAACAATGGGCACGGCTGGCGTTGCACTGGTTGCCTGGATTTGATGCACCAGCGATTGATCGTCGGTGGCCCCATGTTCCATGTCGATCAGCAACCAATCCAGTCCACTGCGTCCCGCAATCTCGGTGGTGATGCTCGATCCCAAATTGATGAAGGTGCCGGTGAGGAGGTCTCCGCCAAGGACTCTGGTGCGAATGCTTTTAAATGCGGGTTGCATGGGGGCTAACGAGAAAGGATTGTACACCAGAGGATGGCGAAGGCAAACCTCGAAAATGGGGCCCTTCAGATCAACCCTCTCGGTCGAGGTCCGTGGACGGGGCTCGGCGCTTTCTTCTGAATGGCCGACAAGGGAGAGCGGTCGGTCGGGCCCATTGAGCGGATGGGGGTCCGATCGATGGAGGGGGACTTCCCGAAGAGCCCGACTTCACGAGTCTCGAGTCGAAGACGATCTCGGTGACGATTTACCCTGGTGGGTTTCCATATGCCTGCTAAGGCTGGTTTCGCATTCGGCGTTGCCACTCGTCCGGCATTTCTCGAACGTCGCTGTCATCCTCGTAATGTTGCTGGAGGGCGACGAGCTGGTTCTTGAGGTCGAAGGTGAGATCTGAAAAGGGAGTCCGGCCGTAGAGATTGGTCAGTTCGTCGGGGTCGGTCTTCAAATCGTAGAGCTCCCATTCCTCGCCGAATTGATAAAAGTGGATGAGCTTGTACCGTTCGGTCCGGATTCCGTAGTGGCGGGGAACCATGTGAACGCTCGGGTATTCGTAATAGTGGTAGTAGATGCTGCGACGCCAGTTCGCCGGCGTTCTTCCCTGGAGCAGGGGCACAAGCGATTTCCCCTGCATATCACTCGGAATGGGAGCGCCGGCCATTTCCAGGAAGGTTTCCGCGTAATCAAGATTCTGAATCAGGGCACGACTGCGGGAACCCTCGGCCGTGACCCCGGGCCACTTGATGATGAAGGGCATTTTGAGGGATTCCTCATACATCCACCGCTTGTCGTACCAACCGTGATCACCGACGTAGAATCCCTGGTCCGAGGAGTAGATCACCACGGTGTTTTCGGCAAGTCCCAGCTCTTGGAGAGTGGTTCTGAGCCGGCCGATGCTTTCATCGACTCCTTTGATGCAACGCAGATAGTTCTTGGCATAACGTTGGAATTTCCAGCGGACGAGATCCTTTCCCGAGGGATTGGCTGCGTGAAAGGCCTCGTCCTTGGGGGCATATGCCGCGCGCCAGGCCCCGAGTTGATCGGGAGACATCCGTTTCATGTTGCTCCAGGCGGAACGATCCTGGCGTTTTTGTGAGGGCGGTTGATTGAATTCGGGCGTCAGATCGACAAAGAGATCGTAGTTGAGGTCCATGTGGCGGTCGACCTCAAGTTCCTGATACCGGGCTGGCGGGGCATTGTCTTCGTATCGGTCAAAAAGCGTTTCGGGCTCGGGGATCGTGATGTCGTCGTAAAGATCGAGGTGCCGAAGCGCGGGCATCCAGTTGCGATGAGGGGCCTTGTGTTGGACCATCAGCATGAACGGCCGATCCTTGGCTCGCCCCTCCTTGAGCCAGTCGACGGCAAGATCAGTGACGATGTCGGTGCAATAGCCGTCGATTCTCCGTCGACCGTCCGGGAAGATCAGATCAGGATTGTAGTAGAGACCCTGACCGGGAAGGACGGCCCAGTCATCAAATCCCTGCGGGCGTCCCTTGAGATGGCTTTTGCCATAAATCGCCGTTTGATAGCCCGCCTTCTGGAGAATCTTGGGAAAGATCTGCTGGTTCCAGTCAAAACTGTTGCCGTTGTTCATGAACCCGTTCTTGTGACTATGCTTTCCGGATAGGATGACGGCACGACTCGGACCACAGATCGAATTCGAGCAGAAGCTGTTTTCGAAAAGCATTCCCTCCTGGGCGAGCTGGTCGATGTTGGGGGTCGGGTTGACGTTTTTCAACCAGTCACTGTAGGCCCCGATCGCGTGGGGTGCATGGTCGTCGGTGAAGACGAAGAGAATATTGGGACGAGCGTCGGCGGCTCGGGTGAGACCAAGCGTGAGGCTGATGAGAAAGGCAAGGATGGCGATTCGACTTTTCATGGTTGAAATGGAATGGGCGGATCCTAACAAGATGGGATCCGGCGTCGAGCCTTTAGGACCGCTTGGCGAAAGGGAATGCGTTGGTATCTCCGCCGCGCCTCGTCAATAATCCAGGCTGTTCAAGGTCTCGGTTTTTGCGTAGACCGGGCAGGTGATGCGATGGTGTGTTCTGGGCGGTTTTTTGATATGGGGTGGCCTCATGGCCGAGGCACGGCCCAATGTGCTGCTGCTGGTGGTGGATGACTTGAACGATTGGGTGGGTTGTTTGGAGGGGCACCCAGATGCCCGGACTCCCCACATCGACCGTTTGGCGGGACGAGGAACGCTCTTTACCAATGCCCACTGTCAGGCCCCCCTGTGTGGGCCCTCCCGCGCGTCCTTTCTGACAGGACGGTTTCCGTCCAGCTTGGGCCTCTACGGTCAGCCCACGCGCGAGTTAGCCCAAGACAAAGATCGATTCGTCGGTCACCTCCTGCCCCAGCACTTTGCGAGGCAAGGATACCGGACCTTCGGTGTGGGAAAGATCACCCATGGGATTCCCTTGTCCGCTGTGGTCGAGGTGGCGGGGCCGAGTGGGAACTCCGGGCCAAAGCCTCCGGACGACCATCGGTTTCACTATCAGCCACCCGACATCGAGCCCTTCAGCGGAACTCAAACCGATTGGGCTCCCTTTCCCGGTGAGGCCTCTCAAATGCCTGACGTGGTGACCGCTGACTGGGCGATCAAGATGTTACGGTCGGCTCCCTCAGAGCCCTTCCTGCTTGCCGTAGGCTTCCATCGACCCCATGTCCCGTTCTATGTGCCGCAACCATGGTTCGATCTTTTTCCGCTCGATGAAATCACCCTTCCGCCGATCACGGAGGATGATTTGGCAGACGTCCCCGAGATCGGGCGTGCGATTCATGAATTGCCGAGGTATCCCCACCTGCCGTTCTTGCAGGAGAATGAAAACGCACAGTGGCGGCGTTGTGTGCAAGCCTACCTGGCCTGTACGTCGTTTGTGGATTCCCAGATCGGGCGCGTCCTCGAGGCCGTGCCGGATGATACCGTGATCGTGCTCTTCTCCGACCATGGGTATCACCTTGGAGAGAAAAATCGGGTGGCCAAGCACAGTCTCTGGCCTGAATCCACACGAGTTCCTCTGGTGATTCTCGCGGACCTCGGACGTCCGGGACAACGGGTGGATCAGCCCGTCGGCTTGATCGACCTGTTTCCTACGCTTTGTGAATTGGCTGGAGTCCCCAAACCTTCGGGGCTCGAGGGCGAGAGTTTGGTGCCGTTGCTTCTGGACCCGGAAACGATCTGGACGCGTGAGGCGATCCGAACGACCTATGCCCGGGGAAATCACAGCCTTCGGTCCCGGGAGGAGCACTATATTCGTTATGAAAACGGCGAGGAGGAGTATTACCGGCTGGGGAGGGATCCGCATGCCTGGACCAACTTGGCCGCCGGATCCACCGCCATCGATATGAGTGCCTTCCGCGATCTTTTGCCCAAGACCGAAGCACCTTATCATCCCGCCAGTTCAGCCCGTCCCGTGAACGCTTGGTTCAAGGCTCATTTTGATCGAGAGCACCTGAACTCCCGATGAGGATCTACAATCTGTTTCCGCTGCTGGCCGGTCGGTTCTCGGAGTGGCGTCCCCATCTTGAGCGGGCAGCGGACTTGGGTTTTGATTGGGTTTTTGTCAATGCGATTCAGTATGCCGGCTACTCCGGTTCTTTATACTCCATCTCCGACCACTTTCGCTGGCACTCACTGCTGGTTGACGATCGGTTGCCGCCTGATCCCCGTCTTCAATGGCAGCCCGCGCGGGAGGCCGGTCGAGAGCGCGGCCTCCGGTTCATGGTCGATTTGGTGATCAATCATTGCGCGTTTGATTCACCCCTATTGAAGGCCCATCCGGAGTGGTTTGAATGGGAGGGGGAAGAGATCGTTCATCCCCACTGTTACCGGGAGGGTCGAAAGGTGGTTTGGGGGGACCTGGCGAAGTTTCGTTATGACGAAGGCAAGCCCCTGGAGGCGATGATGGATTACTGGCTTCGGGTGGTCGGATTTCTTTATGAACAGGGGTTCCGCGGATTTCGATGCGATGCGGCCTATCAGATTCCCGTCGAAGTTTGGCGGCACTTGATCGCACGCGTGCGATCAAGCTATGCCGACGTGGTGTTCGTCGCCGAGACGTTGGGGTGTCGGCCGTCTGAAACGGCGGCGCTGGCCCGAGTCGGATTTGACGCGGTCATGAATAGCAGTAAGTGGTGGGATTTTCGAGAATCATGGCTTCTGGACCAGTATCAAGAGACCCGGGGTTTGGTGGGTTCGATTAGTTTTCCAGAGAGTCACGACACCCCGCGCCTCGCGGCGGAAGTCAACCGGATTCCGGCGGGGATGAAACAGCGCTACCTCTTTTCAGCGGTTTTTTCGTCATCCCTCATGATGCCAATCGGTTTTGAATTCGGATTCCAACGGATGCTCGATGTGGTGACGACCCGGTCAACTCACTGGGAGGAACCCACGATGGACCTGTGTATGTTCATTCGGGCGAGTAACGAAATGAAGGGCCAGTCTCGGGCCTTGCAGACCGATTGTCGTCTGGAACTCATTTCCTGTCCGAACCCGAATGTCCTGTTGATGCTCAAGGTAGACGAGGCCTCCGGTGACGCGGCCTTGGTCATGCTCAACAAGGATTCCCAGAACCATCAGCCCTTTTGGTGTGACAATTTATATCGTGTGATTTCAGCGCGTCAGGGACTACGCGATGTGTCGCCCGAATTCCGGTTGGATTATCTGCCTACTCCCTTCGAGTATAATCTGAGGCCTGGGCAGGGAATCGTCCTGGTGAATTCCTAGACGAATCATTCATCCAATGCTCACGAACGTGTCCTCACCTGGAGCCCTGGAGGGCACGCTGTCAAAAAGGAGTCGCTCGGCGTCATGACTGAAGCCATTGGCCCGTCTGGTTGCTCTGAATGCAACGGGGATTGTTTTGCGGAGCACTTTCCCCCTTTTTGGGGTTTACACTCAATGAAGTCCCGCGAGATGGTTAGCCCGGCAGAGCGTGAGAGAGATCATGAGGGGTGAATTGACAATGGTTCCAGGCCCAGGAACTCGGCAGGTACGCCATGTGGGGGATCGGATCGAAGTTTGGTTGAAGGACGAGGCCTGGTCCCAAGCCAAAGGGAAGGGGCGGGCCTTTCTCAGAACGACGATTGGTTCCGGAGCGATCTTGAATGACGAGATTGTGCGATCCTTCGAGGACTCGCGTCCCTTGAGTCATGCCGCCTGGCACGACCTTCCCATGGAGCCGTGCGAAGAGGGTTTTCGTCTCACGCTTTGGCTTCCTGAAACCGGATTCTTCCGGGGAAAGCCGTTCTGGGTGGATGAGGGTGGCCGACAGCACTGGCCGTCCGGAGATGATTTTGGGATTTCCGTGCATCCGGATCGGTATCGAACTGGCAATACCATCTACTGTGCCTGGCCTCGGCTCTTCGGTGCCTCCAAGACGGAATCGGAACTGCTTGATCCGGAGCGGGAGGAGGCGCTGGCGAAGTGGGATAGGGAGGGATACTCGGTCATTCCACCCTCGGGAACGTTTCGAGATCTTGCCCGAGAATTGGATCACATCGTTGACCGACTCGGATGCCGTGTTCTTCATCTCTTGCCGGTGAATCCAACGCCGACGACGTTTGCCCGGTTTGGGCGTTATGGCAGTCCGTATGCCTCACTGGATCTGACGGCAATCGATCCTGCCCTGGTGGTGTTTGATCAACGCACCACGGGAATCGAGCAGTTTGCCGAGCTGACGAGCGCGGTTCATCGGAAGGGGGCGGTGATTTTTATCGATTTGGTGATCAACCATACGGGCTGGGGATCCCGACTACAGGAGATCTACCCGGAATGGTTTCGGCGAGGGGAAGATGGTCGGTTTGCCAGCCCGGGGGCATGGGGGACGACCTGGGAGGATTTGGTGGAGCTCGAGCACCATGATCCAAAACTCGGAGAAGGCCTGGCGGACGTGTTCTTGACGTGGTGCCGCCGCGGGGTGGACGGGTTCCGCTGCGATGCGGGTTACATGGTGCCCCTGCCGGTCTGGCGCTACATCACGGCGCGGGTCCGGCGCGAGTTTCCCAATACGATTTTTCTGCTCGAAGGCCTTGGGGGGGCGTGGGAGGTGACGGAGCAACTCCTGACAGAGGGCGGGATGCAGTGGGCCTATTCGGAATTGTTTCAGAACGTGTCGGGCGAGGAAGTCGCGGGCTACACCGATTACGCCCTTCCCCAATCCCAGCGCGTCGGTCTCTATGTGCACTACAGTGAGACGCACGATAATCCGCGCTTGGCGGCCCGGGGAGAGTCCTGGTCTCGATTGAGGAATCGATTGTGTGCGTTGTCCAGTGTCAACGGGGGTTACGGGTTCACATGCGGTGTCGAATGGTTGGCGGCGGAAAAAATCGTCGTGCACCAGCGGACTGGCCTCAGGTGGGGGCAGGAACCCAATCTGGTGGAGGAATTGGCGCGGCTGAATGACTTGCTCTCTGAACATCCCTGTTTTTTTGATGGGGCCAAGCTTCGGCGAATGAGTCCGCCGGACTCGCCCGTCTTTGCCTTGGAACGAGTGTCGGGGACGGGCGAGGACCGAGTCGTCGTTTTGGTCAATACCAGGATCGACCGTCCGGAATCCATCACCATTCCCGAGGAGGAATGGAAGATAGCGGGAGGGCTCGGTATCGAACTGCTTCAACCGCAGGGGCCGGAAATCGAACGCAGGGGGCCGGGCGGGATTCAATTGCGGCTCGCCCCGGGAGCGGCGCACTGTCTGGCCGGATCGCCTGTTCCACGGGGGGAGGAGGGAAGGGCCTATCGGCAGCGGATGGCGATTCAGGCCTGGGTCATCTCCGCGCTCTGGCGTTCGGGGTGTCCGGTTCTTGTCGAGCAAGACCTGATGAATGCTCTGGTGGACCAGGTGATTGAGCATCCATTGATTTTTCTCTCTCTCGTTGCCGGCGATGGAAGCTCGTCAACGAAGCAGCAGGCGATCAAGGCCTTTGCTGGGGGATCGCTCAGGGTCTCTTATTCCAAGACAGTGCTTTGGGAGCCGGGGTCCGAACGGGGAATCGTTCCGGTTCCCGCGGAACATTGGCTGGTCGTGCGCGACGACCGGCCGTTTGAAATCCACTTCGGGAATCCCGAGAGGACGAAGGAAACGCATTGGCGTTCGACTCGAATTCGAGATGACTTGCACCTGGTCGGGGTGGGTGCCGAGTCATTGTGGGGGGGCACGGTTGAACTAACCATGTTCCGGGGGGAGGCTGGCGATGTCGCCTTGGAAGGCCGCTTGGAGCGATTGCCGGCTCACCCGAATCTTGCTTGCGACACGGCCGGCGGATCGGAAGGAGTCGGGCTCGAAGCGCCGATCGTCTTGTTGACCAATCGACGGGGAGGGATGGCCCGGTTGGCAAGGAATTTGGGTCGTATCAAGTCGAAGTATGATTGCTTGCTTGGAGCCAATCTTCATCCTGACCTGCCGGTTGACCGGCACGTGTTGGCCAAGAGAATTCGGGTTTGGGTCAATGCCGGCGGCCTCATCACCGCGTTGGAGAGAGACAACCTCGTCGCCATGCAACCGGGGCCGCCGGCCCGTTGGCGATATTTGATCTGCGCCGGACAGGGGCGATGGATTCCACTGGAGTTGACGGTTGACCTGGTGGAGGACCAAAACACGTTGATCCTTCGTTGTCTTCGGTTGGAGGCCGGATCGATCCCCAACGCGGAGGTGGAGCGGCTCTATGGCCCAGGAAACGCGGTGCGGGCGCGCCGGGTCTCGTCGGAAGCGGTTGACGCCCTGTCCGTATCGATCACGGTTCGCGTCGACATTGAAGATCGTAGCTTTCATGGGGAGACCCAGCGAAGTGGGGAGGCGGATCAACACTTTCGCGAGCATGTCGTAAGGTTGAACGATGGGATTGGATTTGAGTTTCAGCCTGAAAACGATCGAAGGCTGCGGGTCCGGTCCAACCTCGGGCGATATCATGACGAGGGGGAATGGAGTGAGAACATTTCCCATCCAGTGGAGGCGAGCCGGGGTCAGTATGGCGCCGGAGACGCCTACAGTCCGGGGTGGTTCGAAGTGTCCTTGGATTGTGGCAAACCGGCATTGTATGAAATCTCGGCCGAGGCCGAGCCGACGCCATGGTCGGAGGCGGAATCTTGGTTCAAGATACGGTCGGAGCGGATCTCCGATTGCATCCATCGAGCGGAGCTAGACAAGAACGACTGCTTCGGGGCCCGTCTGGTGACGGCTGCGAGTGCTTTCGTGGTGAGGCGAAACCGGGGCTTCTCGGTGATCGCAGGATATCCTTGGTTTCTGGATTGGGGGCGGGATTCGCTGATTTGTGCGCGAGGCTTGCTCGCTTGCGGCTACCAGGACGAAATCGTTGGATTGTTGAAGGAATATGGTCGGTTGGAGCGGGAGGGGACGCTTCCCAACAGCATTCATGGGGAAGATACCTCCAATCGGGACACCTCCGACGCCCCCCTCTGGTATGGAATGGTCTGCTCCGATCTGGTGGAGCGACTGGGGATCGGGTTTCTGCAGACCCCTCTCGGGGGATCGAAATCAAGGGGGGGCTCGCGAACGATCGGATCCGTGCTTCAGGGGATCGCTTCGGGGTATTTGCGGGGAACCCCCAATGGGATCGCCGTTGACCGACCATCGGGGTTGGTTTGGAGTCCGTCGCACTTCACCTGGATGGACACCAATTACCCTGCGGGAACGCCCCGGCAGGGTTACCCGGTCGAGATCCAGGTGATGTGGATTCAACTGCTTCGCTTGCTAGATCGAGCGGGGTTGGAAGCTGGAGGAGAGGACTGGAGCGGGTTGGCAGCCCAAGCGGCTCAAAGCTTTGAGGACCGGTTTTGGTTGGATACCGAGGGCTATTGCGCGGATTTGATCATTGCTGAGCCGGGACAGAGGGCTGAAGAAGGAATCGTCGACTCGGCCCTGCGAAGCAATTTTCCGATGGCGGTGAGCACGGGGCTTGTCTCGGGCGATCGGGCCAGAAGAGCCGTGCAAATCGCATTGCATCATCTCATGGTTCCTGGGGCGGTTCGGAGCTTAGCGCCCCGGTCCGTTGCGGTGCCGCTTCCGGTCCACGGGAACGATGGCCAAGTGCTCAATGATCCGAAGTTTCCCTACTGGGGGCGCTATGAAGGGGAGGAAGAGACCCGTCGGAAGCCGGCCTACCACAATGGGACGGCGTGGATTTGGCCGCTGGGTATTCTATGCGAGGCGGTATTGGAAGCCTGGGAAGAATCCCCCGAGGCGGTCATGGCGGTTCGGTCCTATCTCTCAGGGGTGGAGGGATTACTGAATCAGGGATGCGTGGGACACCTGCCGGAAATACTGGACGGAGACGCACCCCATACCCAACGCGGATGTGATGCTCAGGCCTGGAGCGTGACCGAAGTCCTCAGGATCTGGAAGCGAGTGTCGTCGATCGACGGTTCATCGTCCTCACCGCGGGCGTGAGCCTGGTCAGCAGGGGATGGTTCGGGATGGGGAACTCATCCGGGACGGAATCAGTAGGGCGAATTTGCCTTGACCAACGGAATCGAGGCTTCCCCTGAGGCCGGGCCAGCGAGGTTCTGTAGGCTTGCAATGGAACGTTCGGTCGATAGGTTCGGGCCATCCATGGTAGACCTTCGAGATTTTGACGATCACACTGCCCGATGGGGGGCTGGCGGGCTTGGGAGCCTGCTCTTCATACTTGGTTTTGGATTCAATGCCGTTGGAGCGGAACCATTGATTCGAGTTCCGGTTTATGCCGTTGACTTCCCTTACCAGGACACCGTCTTTGAACGGGAGGGGCAGTGGCTCCGGTTGCCCGAGGGGAACCAAACTCAGCAGGGAGACGTCTCGAAACGATTGGATCTTGACGAGGGAACGTATGAGGTCTCGCTGCATGTCGTGGGAGAGAATGATGGGCGGCCGCTTTACCGCGTCTTTTTGAACGACGAGGAATTGGGGAGCTTCCAACCGCCCTTGGCTAGCGGGACCACCGAGGAAGGAGAGGCATTTCAAGTAAGCTGGCCTGCCGTCGCGGTGAAGAGGGGGGATACGATTCGGGTGACCGCGACAACCGATTCAGAAAACGGGAGTGATCGGGCATGGGGAAGATGGTCGAAGCTGGTCTTTTCTCGGCCGCTGGGTTCCATCGGCGCGACGTCCGCCCAACAGACCCTTATGGCAGGACTTTTCGGCGAACGGAAGAAATGGCATCGGATCACGCTCGCCTTCGAAGGCCCCGATTTGGGTGAGCGATCGACGCCGAACCCCTTCGCGGACTATCGCCTCGATGTGCTGTTTACCCACCCGCTTTCGGGTAAAGCGTATACGGTGCCGGGCTACTATGCGGCGGATGGATTCGCCGGCGAAACAGGGGCCGAAACCGGTAAGATTTGGCGGGTTCATTTTGCCCCCGATGAAACCGGGCTCTGGACTTGGAAGGCCTCGTTTCGCCGGGGCGAGAATATTGCCATGCACGAGGGCGATGACTTTAGCGAGGGCGTTGCGTTTGATGGTGAATCAGGCGCGTTTCAAGTGGGTGTCTCGGACAAGGAAGGGACCGATGGGCGAGCGCGAGGACGACTGGACTATACGGGGGACCGTTATTTGAGATTTGCTGAAACCGGGGGGGCGTATCTCAAGGGCGGGGCCGATAGCCCGGAGAATCTGCTGGCTTACGTGGACTTTGATGGGGCCGCTCCAGTCCACGAAAACCTCGGGATCGTCCGTGCGGGGGAGGCGGCTGAAGCCCCGCGGCATCGGTATCGACCTCATATGGACGATTGGCGGACGGGAGATCCCAGTTGGCGGGGTGGCAAGGGGAAATCCATCATTGGAGTCCTGAACTACCTGGCCTCCGAAAAGGTCAACTCGATCTACTTCCTCACCATGAATGTCGGGGGCGACGGTGATGATGTTTGGCCCTGGACGGCTCACGATGAGCGGTTTCGTTTCGACTGCAGCAAACTCGATCAGTGGGAGATCGTGTTCACCCACATGGACCGCCTCGGGATGCTCCTCCACGTGGTGACGCAGGAGACCGAGAATGACCAGTTGCTTGATAGCGGAGCCTTGGGGTTGCAACGGCGCCTTTACTACCGCGAGTTGGTTGCCCGTTTCGGGCACCATTCCGCCCTGGTCTGGAATTTCGGGGAAGAGAATACCAATACCGACCGGCAGCGCTCCGAATTTGCTCATTATTTCGAGGCCATTGATCCCTATGGTCACCCCGTCGTTGTTCATACCTATCCAGGGCAGTATGACCGGGTCTATCCGCCTCTTTTGGGGCATCCTCACTTCGAGGGTCCCTCCTTGCAAATGGGGGACATGGCCCAAACCCACTCGGAAACCTTGAAGTGGGTGAACCGCTCGGCCGGGGAAGGGCGGCAATGGGTGGTCTTCCTAGACGAAATCGGGCCTGCCCATACTGGGGTAAAGCCGGATGCCGTTGATCCTGATCACGATGAGGTGCGCCATCATGCGTTGTGGGGCAATCTCATGGCGGGAGGCGGAGGCGTGGAGTGGTATTTTGGCTATCAATACGATCACAACGACTTGAATTGCGAGGATCTGAGGTCTCGAGAAAACATGTGGCGGCAAACCCGCATCGCGTTGGCATTTTTTCATCGATACCTTCCGTTTGCCCAGATGGGATCCCATGATGGGCTCACGCCCTCCGAGGAGGACTATTGTTTTGCCAAGGCGGGAGAGGTTTATTGCATCTACACGCCATCGCCAGGCCCCGTTCATTTGAACCTCACTGGGGAGCAGGGTGATTTTTTTGTCTATTGGTTTAACCCGAAGGAGGGGGGAGACCCGCGTCCGGGATCTCAGGCGAGGGTTTCAGGCGGGGGCGCCAACGTCTCATTGGGCCAGCCTCCGGTCAATCGATCGGGCGATTGGGTCGTCTTGGTTCAGCGCAAACCGCTCTAGTGCGAGGGGGTTTCCTCAGCCCGCTTCGGGATGCGCCCGCTCGGCGGGCGGTTCGGGCTGGAGATGCCTGGCCGCGAGGCGAGAGAGAAACCATCTCAAGTCGTCGAAGAGGGTGTAGAAAACGGGAACGACCAGCAAGGTGAGTAAGGTTGCGGTGGTCATCCCTCCGATGAGGGTGAGTCCAAAGCTCTTGTAGCTGAGCCCCATCTCGGTGGGTTTGCTCACCGTGAGCGGAATCATCCCGATGATGGTGGTCAGGGCGGTCATGACGATGGGGCGGAATCGTCGTTCCGCCGCGAGGCGAAGCGCTTGCGTCCGTGGCAGACCCTGGTGGCGGAGTTGGTTGACGTAGTCGACCAGAACAATCCCGTTGTTCACGACCACTCCGATCAGGAGGATGGCTCCGACAAATCCCAACACATCGATGTCCTTGCCGGTGATGAAGTGGATCCACACCATGCCGATGCTTGCCAATGGAATCGTCAGGATGATCGAAAGCGGAAGAATGAAGCTCTCGAAGAGAAATCCCATCAGCAAATAGATGAAGACGACCGACAGGATGGCCGCGAACTGGAGACTCTTCACCTCGTCGTTCATCACCTGGTCTTCCTTCCAGGTCCCGAATGATACGCCCTCTGGAAGGTCGATGGATTTCTTAAATCGGGAGATTGCCTCCCTGGTCTCCTGGGCCGTCTCTTCGATGAGGTCGAGCGTGATGGAATGGGTGGTCTTTTTGTCTTTGCGAAAGATTCCGGCAGAAACCTGCAACATCCGAACATCGGTG